>CAHJWV010000347.1 GCA_903643055.1 Burkholderiales bacterium
GACTGGAGTTCAGACGTGTGCTCTTCCGATCTGGCGGACTGCACCACTTCGGCGGTACCGCCTGCGCCCTGCGCCGGCAGGCCGTTCCAGACTGCGATCAGCACGTCGGCCTCATCGAGGATCGCATCACCGGCGCGGCGATAAGCCTGCCCCGCAAACGCCCGCAGGCCCGGCAGCTCGCTGATCTGCGAGGCGCGGTTCAACAGGCCGTCGAACTGCGAACGCGAAGCCGCGTCAGTGAAGTCTTCGAGGTAGACGTCGCGGGCAAACGGCAGCACCGCATGAAGGAGGTAGCCCGCACCCAGCGCCAGCTCGGCCAGGTGCCGGTCAGCGCCTTCAGCCAAGCCGGAAACCAAGCGCGGCGCAGGGTCACCGGCATGGCCGGCCAGTTGCACAAGCAAAGGCCGAAGCCGAGGCGTGATGCGGTCGAGCTGGGTTTGGGTGATTCGATTCAAGCGATGCCCTGTCACACCGATGACCCACCGACGGTTTGCGCTCAATCGCAGCAAGAACGCCTCCGTGGCATGTCGAGCGCATTCAATCGAGGAGATCCTTTGCCATCGAGCTGCTCGGCCTGCCGATGAGCATAGGTGATGTCGCGCGCTTTGCACCGTATGCAACGTGGGATGGCTCGATCACTTGCAGCCGTGGCAGCGCCTCGGTGGCCTCGGCGCTGCCGACCGGCTGCAGCACGGCAGGCAACGCGCTGCTCAGCAAGGTGGCGCACAAGGCTCGGGCGCAGAAGGTTTCGGTGATGATCCAACTCCGGTTCGATTCGATTCGGTTCGATTTGGGTAGCGGCACGCCCGCTGGCAGCGCTGCACCGACTGTCGCGGCCCGCGTACCGCCGGTCTTGAACCCGGCCTGAATTGTTCTGAAGCCTCGCGCTCCGTGTGCTGGGGTGCCGCTGCCTATCATTCGGCGCATGAGCGCCCCCCCTTACCTCCCGCGCCGCGCCAGCCGCAGCGAAATCGTGCCGATCCGCGGCCTTCAGTACCACCTTCGACACTGGGGCGATGCCGCACTCGCGACGCCCGAGCAGCCGCCGCTGTTGATGTTGCACGGCTGGATGGACGTCGGCGCCTCGTTCCAGTTCATCGTCGATGCCCTGGCCGATTCAGGCCGCCCGCCCCGCCAGGTGATTGCGCCCGATTGGCGCGGCTTCGGCTTGAGCGAATGGCCGGCCCGTGACGGCTACTGGTTCGCTGATTACCTCGGCGACCTGGATGCCATCGTCGATGGCGTGCTCGCCCTGCTTCCGGGCATCGACCAGATCGACCTGCTCGGCCACAGCATGGGCGGCAACATCGCGATGGTCTATGCGGGCGTTCGGCCACAGCGCGTGCGCCGATTGATCAACCTCGAAGGCTTCGGCCTGCCGGCCACCCGGCCCGAGATGGCACCCAAGCGCTATGCGCAGTGGCTGGACGAACTGAAGCTGCCAGCCACGATCAGCGCTTACAAAAGCGCCGATGCCGTGGCCACCCGCCTGCAAAGAACGAACCCTTTGCTCAGCGCTGACCGCGCCGCGTGGCTGGCACGGCAGTGGGCACGCGAAGACGACAGCGGCCGCTGGCAGATCCTCGGTGACCCGCTGCACAAGCGCGGCACGCCGACGCTATATCAGCGCGATGAGGTCATCGCCTGCTGGCGGCAGATCACCGCGCCGTTGATGTGGGTCGAGGGTGACCGCACCGACATCTCGCGCTGGTGGGATGGCCAGCACTACAGCACCGAAGAATTCCATCAGCGCCTGAGCGTGGTCACGCAGGTGCAGAAGCATCGCCTGTCACCGGCCGGTCACATGGTTCATCACGATCAGCCCGAAGTGCTGGCCGGTTTGATCGAGGCTTTTCTCGATGCGGCCGCAGCCACTTCCGCCACCATTTGAACGATGTCGGTTGGAGGATCTCGTCACCGCGCGAATCCGCCCACAACGGTCGCCACCTTCGGCCGACACGCGAGGCTGCGAGGGCCTTGCGCGGTCACCGCCCCCTCGCGTGTCAAAATTGCCGGCTTCTCCCGCAAGGCGCCGTGGCCACGCAGCCTCCATCCGCCGGGAAACCTCTCACAGGAAACACATCATGGACGTCGAACACATCAATGCCATTGGCAACTCTCTGGCCGACCTGACGAAGCGCACGGTCGACCTCCGGGGGTATCTTTGACTACGACCGCAAAGCTCTGCGGCTGAACGAAGTCAATGCCGCGCTCGAGAACCCGAAGGTCTGGGACGAGCCCAAGCGCGCCCAGGAGTTGGGCCGCGAGAAGCGCACGCTGGAAATGGTGGTGCAGACCATCGACCACCTGACGAGCAACCTGGCCGACAACACCGAGTTGTATGACATGGCCAAGAGCGAAGGTGATTTCGATTCGCTGGTCGCCATCGAAGCCGATGCCGAGAAGCTCAATAACGCCGTCAAGGAACTCGAATTCCGCCGGATGTTCAACAACCCGGCCGACCCGAGCAATTGCTTCATCGACATCCAGGCCGGCGCCGGTGGCACCGAGGCTTGCGACTGGGCCAGCATGCTGCTGCGCCAGTACCTGAAGTACGCCGAGCGCAAGGGCTTCAAGACGACGATGGAAGACGAGACGCCAGGCGACATTGCCGGCATCAAGAGCGCAACGATCAAGGTCGAAGGCGAATATGCGTTCGGCCTGCTGCGCACCGAAACCGGCGTGCACCGCCTGGTGCGCAAGAGCCCGTTCGACTCCGCCGGTGGCCGCCACACGAGCTTTGCATCGCTGTTCGTCTATCCCGAAGTCGATGACACCGTCGAGATCGACATCAACCCGTCGGACGTGCGCACCGACACCTTCCGGGCCAGCGGCGCGGGCGGCCAGCACATCAACAAGACCGACTCGGCAGTGCGCCTCACGCACATCCCGACCGGCATCGTCGTGCAATGCCAGGACGGCCGCAGCCAGCACAGCAACCGTGACGTCGCCTGGAAGCGCCTGCGCTCGCGCCTGTTCGACCATGAAATGCGCAAGCGCATGGAAGAACAGCAAAAGCTCGAAGACACCAAGACCGACGTGGGCTGGGGCCACCAGATCCGCTCTTACGTGCTGGACCAGAGCCGCATCAAGGATCTGCGCACCAACGTTGAAATCTCCAACACCCAAAAGGTGCTGGATGGCGACCTCGACCTGCTGATCGAAGCCAGCCTCAAGCAAGGCGTCTGATCCCGATGAATCCTGAAGCTTTCGTCACCACCGTGCCGGCCGGCGATGTGCAGGCGCTGCTGTTCGACCTGGACGGCACGCTGATCGACAGCATGCCGCACCATGCTTCGGCCTGGGCCGAGTTCCACCGCCGCCATCGGCTGCCCTTCGATGCCGACAGCTTCTTCCTCGCCACCGCCGGGCGGGCGAACTCGGAGATATTGGCCGAGATGCTGCCCACGCATTCGGCGGCCGATCGGCTGCTGCTGGCGAAAGAAAAGGAATCGCTTTACCGCGAGTTCGCGCTGATCTCGCTCGAACTCATTCCGGGCTTCGAAGCCGTGCGCGCGGCAGCCCGCGCGCACGGGATGAAGCTTGCGATCTGTACCGCATCGACGCCAGAGAACATGGCGCTGGCCTTTGCCCGCTTCGGTCTCGATGCGCAGATGGACACCGTCGTCAGCCCGGCCGATGGCGTGCGCGGCAAGCCGCACCCGGACATCTTCCTTGAAGCGGCCAAGCGCCTGGGCATTGCGCCCGCGAATTGCATCGTGTTCGAAGATGCACCGTTGGGCATTGAAGCGGCACGGCGTGCCGGCATGCGCGCCGTGGCGCTCAGCACCTCGCTGCCGGCGGCCGCTTTCGCCTCGTACGACAACCTGCTCGCCACCGTGGCCGACTTCCATGCCATCGGCATTTCGGCCCACCATCTCACGGTCACCCAGAAGGACTCCCACCATGCGTGAAGGCACAGCCACCCTGATCCGCCGCGAGGAATACACCGCGCCGGCCTACTGGATCAAGACGGTCGATCTGACCTTCGACCTCGACCCCACGAAGACGCTGGTGATCAACCGCATGCAGGTCGTGCGCAACAACGACCTGCCGGAACAGCCGCTGCGCCTGCACGGCGAAGACATCGACCTGACACGCGTGCTCGTCAACGGCGATTCGGTGGCGTTCCGCCATGAAGACGGCCTGCTGGTGATCGACACCTTGCCGCAAGGCACCTTCACGCTGGAGATCCGCAACACCTGTTCGCCGGAGAAGAACACCCAGCTCGCCGGCCTGTACACCTCGGGCGGCGGCTTCTTCACCCAGTGCGAGGCCGAAGGCTTTCGCCGCATCACCTACTTCCTGGACCGCCCGGATGTGATGGCGGTCTATACCGTGACGTTGCGCGCCGCGCGAATCCATTACCCGGTGCTGCTGTCGAACGGCAACCTGGTCGAGCAAGGCGAGCTGATGGCCGGCGTCAACGGCCCGCGCCACTATGCCAAGTGGCATGACCCGTTCCCCAAGCCGAGCTATCTGTTCGCGCTGGTCGCGGCCGACCTGGTGGCGCGCGAGCAGCACATCCGCACCCGCGCCGGCAAGAACCATCTGCTGCAGGTGTATGTGCGCCGCGGCGACCTCGAGAAGACCGAGCATGCGATGAACTCGCTGATCGCCTCGGTGGTCTGGGACGAAGCCCGCTTCGGCCTGCCGCTCGACCTGGAGCGCTTCATGATCGTCGCCGTCGGCGACTTCAACATGGGCGCGATGGAAAACAAGGGCCTGAACATCTTCAATACGAAGTTCGTTTTGGCCAACCCGGCGACCGCCACCGACACCGACTACGCCGGCATCGAAGCCGTGGTCGGCCACGAGTATTTCCATAACTGGACGGGCAACCGAATCACCTGCCGCGACTGGTTTCAGCTGAGCCTGAAGGAGGGCCTGACGGTCTTCCGCGACCAGGAGTTCAGCATGGACATGACCGGCAGCCCAACAGCGCGCGCGGTCAAGCGCATCGAAGACGTGCGCAAGCTGCGCCAGGTGCAATTCCCTGAAGACGCCGGCAGCATGGCCCATCCGGTGCGGCCTGACAGCTACGTCGAGATCAACAACTTCTATACCCCCACGGTCTACGAGAAGGGCGCTGAAGTCGTGCGGATGATGCAGACGCTGGTCGGCCGGACCGGCTTCGAGCGCGGCATCACGCTGTACTCCTCGCGCTTCGACGGCCAGGCGGTGACCTGCGACGACTTCGCCCAGGCGATCGCCGATGCCAACCCCGACAGCGAACTCACGCGCCACCTGACACAGTTCAAGCACTGGTACAGCCAAGCCGGCACGCCGCGCGTGACCGCCCGCGGCCGTTATGACGCGCCCTCACGCACCTACACGCTGGGCCTGGAGCAAAGCGCGCTGCCTGCGCAGAGCCAGCCGGTCAAGCAGCCCAGCGTGATCCCGCTCGCGCTGGGCTTGGTCTCGCGTGACGGGCAGCCGCTGCCGCTTCAACTCGAAGGCGAGAGCGAAGCCGTCGGCACCGAACGCGTGCTAGTGCTCCATGAAGCGCGCAGCTTCTTCACCTTCATCAACGTCGATGTCGAACCGGTGCCGTCGCTGCTGCGTGGCTTCTCGGCGCCGGTGGTGTTGACCGACCACCTGAGCGACACCGATCTGCTGACCCTGCTGCAGCACGACACCGACCCGTTCAACCGATGGGAAGCCGGCCAGCGCCTGGCGCTGAATCGCCTGCTCGCCGCGGTGAAGGGCGAAGCCTCGACCGAACTCGACGCCGCGTTCATCGACGCGATGCGTGCCCTGCTGCGCCACCCGACGCTCGATGCCGCGTTCAAGGAACTGGCGCTGACGCTGCCGAGCGAAATCTATGTCGCCGAACAGCTCGACGTGGTCGACCCGCAGCGCATTCACGCCGTGCGCGAGGCGATGAAGCTGCAACTGGCGCAAGCGCTGCGCACCGACTGGGAATGGGCCTTCGAAGCGCACCAGGTGGCGGGTGGCTACTCGCCCGACCCGGTGTCGTCTGGCCGCCGCGCGTTGGCCAACCTCGCGCTATCGATGCTGTGCCTCGATTCCATCGCCCGCAACGACGTGGTCTGGCCGGGCCGTGCCTATGAGCGCTTCAAGGACGCCGGCAACATGACCGATCGCCTGGGTGCACTGACCGCACTGGCCAGTGCGCACTCGGAGCTGGCCGAGCTGGCACTGCAACGCTTTCACATGCTGTTCCGCAACGAGGCGCTGGTCATCGACAAGTGGTTCACGCTGCAGGCCACCACGCCGGAGAAGGACGGCCGCGTACTCGCACGGGCCAAGCACCTGCTCAAACATGCCGACTTCTCGCTGAAGAACCCGAATCGCGCGCGCAGCCTGATCGCCGCGTTGTGCATGGGCAACCCGGCCGCCTTCCACCGCGCGGATGCAGCGGGTTATGTGTTCTGGGCCGACCGCATGATCGAACTCGACGGCATCAACCCGCAACTGGCCGCGCGCCTGGCCCGCGTGATGGACCGCTGGAGCAACCTGGCCGAGCCCTATCGTTCGGCCGCCTGCGAAGCGCTGAAGCGCGTGGCCGCCAAGCCCGATCTGTCGGGCGATGTCCAAGAGATCATCGGCCGCGCCTTGCAGCAGGCCTGAACCGTCTCGCCGCCCACGAAGAAAGATCCCCATGACCAAGCGCATCAGCCTGACACAGTACCTGATCGAACAACAGCGCCAGCACGACAACATCCCGGCCCAGCTGCGGCTGCTGCTGGAGGTGGTGGCGCGCGCCTGCAAGCGCATCAGCATCAGCGTCAACAAGGGCGCACTCGGCGACGTGCTGGGCACGGCGGGCAGCGAGAACGTGCAGGGCGAAGTGCAGAAGAAGCTCGACATCATCGCCAACGAGGTGTTGATCGAAGCCAATGAATGGGGCGGTGCTCTGGCCGCGATGGCCAGCGAGGAAATGGAAGGCATCTACGTCGTGCCCAACCGCTATCCGCAAGGCGAATACCTGCTGCTGTTCGACCCGCTCGATGGTTCGAGCAACATCGATGTCAACGTCAGCATCGGCACGATTTTCTCGGTGCTGAAAAAGCCCGAAGGCCACGCCGGCGTCAGCGAGCAAGATTTCCTGCAAGCCGGCAGCCAACAAGCCGCCGCGGGCTACTGTGTCTATGGCCCGCAGACCACGCTGGTGTTGACCGTGGGTGCGGGCGTCGTGATGTTCACGCTCGACCGCGAACAAGGCTCGTGGGTGCTGACGCAAGACGGTGTGCAGATCCCGGAAGACACCAAGGAATTCGCCGTCAACATGAGCAACCTGCGCCATTGGGCGCCGCCGATGAAGCGATACATCGACGAATGCCTGGCCGGCAAGAGCGGCCCACGCGGCAAGGACTTCAACATGCGCTGGATCGCCAGCATGGTGGCCGACGTGCACCGCATCCTGACCCGTGGTGGCGTCTTCATGTACCCCTGGGACCAGCGCGAGCCCGACAAGGCCGGCAAGCTGCGCCTGATGTATGAAGCCAACCCGATGAGCCTGCTGATCGAGCAGGCCGGTGGCGCCGCGACCAACACGCAAGAGCGCATTCTCGACATCGCACCGAACAAGCTGCACCAACGCGTGAGCGTCGTGCTCGGCTCGAAGAACGAAGTTGAGCGCATCACGGCTTACCACCGGGTGGAGGCACCTTCGGCGTGAGCCGCAAGGCCATGCACGTCACCGCAGCGACAGGCGGGTGATGCGCGGCACACCACAATCCGCACGATGGGAACTCTGTATCTGGTGCGCCATGGTCAAGCCTCTTTCGGGGCCGACGACTACGACCGCCTGAGCGATCTGGGCCACCGTCAGGCCATGCGGCTCGGTGAATATTTCCGCCACAAAGGCATCCACTTCGATGCGGCGCTGGTCGGCACGCTGCGCCGCCATCAGGAGACGCTGGCAGGCATCGCCCAAGGCCTGCAATGGCAACCCGAGGCGCTCAGCTGGCCTGGCCTGAACGAATACGACAGCGCTGCCGTGTTGAAGGCCATCCATCCGGAAGCCCTGCCCCGCCCCGACACGCCCGAACTCGTACGGCATCAGTTCCGCTTGCTGCGCCAAGGCCTGCAGCAATGGATGACGGCGAGCATCGCGCCGACCGGCATGCCGAGTTATCTCGACTTCGTGGCCGGCATGCATGGCGCGCTGGATCATGTGCGGCTGCATCACTTCGAAAAGAAAGTGCTGATCGTCTCCAGCGGCGGGCCGATCTCCACCGCGATCGGCCAGGTGCTGGGCATGTCGCCCGATGCCACCATCGAACTCAATCTGCGCATGCGCAACAGCTCGGTCACCGAGTTCGAGTTCACACCGAAGCGGCACATGCTGGTGACCTTCAACACCCTGCCTCACCTGGACCATCCAGATCACGCTTCGTGGATCACTTATGCATGAACAACCCAAAGCTTGCGAGAGCAGGCTATAATCTTTGGCTTCACGCCGGTGTAGCTCAGTTGGTAGAGCAGCGCATTCGTAATGCGAAGGTCGGGAGTTCGACTCTTCTCACCGGCACCAGATACGGGAGTTCCCACAAGGATCACCTGGGGAACGACAAAAAGGGGCTCCGGCCCCTTTTTGTTTGCCCAAGCCCTTTCTCTGGATCATCTGATGCGAAGCGCTTCGCAAAGCAGCTCGGCCACCGAGACGGTCTTCGCGCCGCGGCGAGATCCATTGCTTGCGCCCCGCAGATCAATTCGCGATAAGCAGCTTCCGAGGCTTTCTAGAATCACGTCCCCTCACTTTGATTCCAAGGTTGCCCGATGACTGCACGTCGGCTCGCACAAAGCTTTTCTTTCCTGATGCTGGCGCGGCGACCATGGCAGTTGCTGTTGATCACACTGCTGCTTGTCGTCAGCTATCTCGCGCTGGTGCCAACGCCTTCGCATGTGCTGGACACCGGCTGGGACAAACTCAATCACAGCCTGGCCTTTGTCGCGCTGGCCGGGTCGGCCTACCTGGGTTATGCCCGCGCCAAACGGTCATGGCTGCTGATTCCATTGGCGGTGCTGGCCTTTGGCGGCGGAATCGAGGTCGTGCAAGCCTTCATTCCCAGCCGCTCCG
>CAHJWV010000348.1 GCA_903643055.1 Burkholderiales bacterium
CCTTGTCGCTGGTAGCGACGCTCTTCAATACGCAAGCCGCAACGGAAGTTTTTCCGAAGTTCAGCTTTGCTGGCGCCAATGGCGTGGCACGGTCCACGGAGTCCCTCGCGGGGAAGGTGGTGGTTCTCAACTTCTGGTTCACGACCTGCCCGCCCTGCATCGAGGAATTCCTGATCTGAACCGCGTGGTCCAGGCGTTCGAACAAAACAAAGAGGTGGTCTTTGTGGCGCCCACCTTTGAATCCGGCCAGGTCACGGCCCCGTTCCTGAAGAAGCATGCGTTCAAGTACGACGTTGTGTCGTTTGGCGATTTGAGCCCCGATCGTTATTTCCCCAGCGGTGAAATCTCTTTTCCGATGCATGTCGTTCTCGATAGGCAAGGGCGTGTGGTTTATCGGCTACCAGCGAAGTCAAACCGGAAGCCTTGCGGGCGGCCATCGCTTCTGCCTTGTGAGCCTTCTTCGCTGATCGATGGCCACCAATGTGGAACGTCTCTGTACGAGCCGGCTGCACGTTTGAGTGGTCGGGGTTGATCGAGTTCACTCACACTGAATGCGATTGAGCTTAGAGAAAATCAGCATTTCTGTCGGCGACCCTGGCCGGGTCCAATGCGCCGATGTGGGCTGTGCTGCGCTGGTGGTTCGGCATTCATCGGGCCCGAGCGATTTGTCACGGCGTGATGCGAATCGCGAAGATCTGTTCCTGTCCATCGAAAACCTCGACATGCAAGTTTCTTTGCCGGTGATTGATGTGAGCGCGCTGGTGAACCCGCGCAGCAACGCACTAGAGCGCAGCGCGACGGCGCGCGAGCTGGATTCGGCGGCGCGCAGCCATGGTTTTTTCTATGCCCTTCACCATGGCGTGGATGATGCGCTGATTGCACGCATGGTGGGCTTGGCGCGCGGCTTCTTCGCTCAGCCAGAGAACGCCAAAATGGGCGTTCCGATGTCGGCGGGCGGCCGCGCCTGGCGGGGCTACTTTCCGTTGGGCGGCGAGCTGACCTCAAACCGGCCGGATTGGAAAGAAGGCCTTTATCTTGGCAGCGAGTTGGCCGCAGACCACCCGCGGGTGCAAGCCGGCGTCATTCTGCATGGCGCCAATCTGTGGCCGGCGATCGATGGGTTTCAAGCAACGGTGTTGGCTTATCTGGCGGCATTGGCAAGCCTGGGCCAGGCGTTGATGGGCGGGATTGCGATGGGGCTGGGCCTGAGCGAGGGCTATTTCATCGCGCATGGCACCGCAGACCCTTTGCTTTTGTTGCGCCTGTTCAACTACCCCAGCCGCCCGGTGCCTGAAGGTTCGACAGCGCAATGGGGTGTCGGCGAGCACACCGATTACGGCTTGTTGACGATGCTGTGGCAAGACGAGGTCGGCGGCTTGCAGGTGCGCACCGACCATGGCTGGCTGGAGGCGCCGCCAATCCCCGGCACCTTTGTCTGCAACATCGGCGACATGCTCGATCGGATGACGGGCGGGCGTTATCGATCGTTGCCGCACCGGGTGGCGATCAACACCAGTGGCCGGGATCGGTTGTCGATTCCGCTGTTCTTCGATCCTGATTTCGCGACCCTCGTGCAGCCGGTGCCCGGCAGCGGGGCGGGTGGCGATGACAGCGGCAGGCGCTGGGATGGCGCCAATCTGCAGGCCTTTGAAGGCACGTACGGTGACTACGTGACGCGCAAGGTCGGCCAGGTTTTTCCCGAGCTCAAGCAGGCCGTTTCTGAACGCGGGCGATAAGCGCAGCGAAGGCCTGCTGCGGGGCGATTCGCTACTGTGTCAATGGCACATCGAATGGTTGCTCGCACTTGCGAGATGCCTCCGTGAGCGCTTTGCACATTCGTCAAGATACCGATCCTTGGGCATACTAGGTGCCCGATGAGCTGCAGCAATGCGGATGGCCGACAACAGGTTTTTCAAGAATGAGCAACGCCGATTGGAATGACCTTCGATATCTGGTGAATGTGGCGCGGGCCGGCTCGGCCGCCGCGGCCGCCCGTGTTCTTGATGTGTCTTATGCGACGGTGCTGCGGCGCATTCATGCGCTTCAGCAAGCGACTGGCGCGCTGCTGTTCGAAGGCTCATCGAACCCTTATGTTCTGACGCCCGCGGGTCGCGAGTTGTACGAGGTGGGGCTGTCGATCGAATCGGCGCTGACGGAATCGCGCAGTCGCATCGACGGGATGAAGTCTGAACTCGAAGGCACCGTTCGGTTCACGACCACCGACTCGTTCGCCAACATCCTGATGCCGCCGATTCTGGCCGGCTTTCGCGAGCGCTATCCGCAGATCAACGTCGAGATGCTGGTCACGAACCGCCTGCTGAACCTGGACAAGCGTGAAGCCGATGTGGCGTTGCGCACTTCGGCGCACCCGCCGGAGTCCTGGGTCGGCATGCGCCTGTGGCGCGTCGGCTTCGGCCTGTTCGCTTCGCCGAACTATCTGGAAGAAAAGGCAGCAAACGGAGAAAAGGGCGTTCGTTCTCTGAAAAAACTGGATTGGTTGCAGCCCGAAGGCGAGATGGCCAAGGCAATGCCCAATCAATGGCTGAGCTCGCAAATTCATCCGAAGCGTGGGATCGTCACGGTCGACTCTTATGTGAGCCTGATGCATCTGGCCTTCGAGGGCCTGGGCGCGACGATCTTGCCGCTGCACCTCGCGCAGAAGCAGCCGGGCTTGAGGCTGCTGCGCGTCGCGCCTGAGCACACCGATGTCGACATCTGGGCGTTGACGCATGCGCATCTGCGCCAATCCGCCCGTGTGCGCGCGTTCATGGACCATCTCGCGCAAGGCGTGCGCGCCGCGCGGGATCAATTCGATGCACCGACTGTGTCAGCTGAATGCCTGGAGCATTCGTTGGCTTGAGAAGGGCCGCTCCATGTCGGGCCGCCTTGGTGGGTGGCAAGGCTGTCGATTTTGTAATCGCTGCGAATCTCTGCAGATTCGATCAGAGAATGCAGGCCCGCCATGGGCTTTGGCCTGCGGTCGGGCGAAGAGGCCGCTGGCGATCGGTGGCCCTCGAACCTTTGCGTGGCCTGATGCGGTCGTGATGAACGTGAGGTGCCCGCGTGCTCTTGTTCCCACGACCCGACTGATGAAAATTTCCCGACTGAGTTTCGCTGCGCTTTCCTTCTCTCTCCTTTTGCCCTTGCTGGCGCTGCACCTGGTGGCGCAAGCCAAGAAAAAGACCATCGTCGATGTGGTCGTCGAGGCCTATCAGGCGCATCACTCGTTCGAGATGCCTGCGCAAGGCACGCTGGAAGTGGCCTTCAGCCCGAACGAAGGCAGCGAAGCGCTGGTCGTGAAAGTCATCGATTCGGCCCGCACCCAATTGCGTGTGCTGTCTTACAGCTTCACCAGTGCCGCCGTTGGTGCGGCGCTCGTGCGGGCGAAAAAGCGCGGCGTGGATGTGAGCGTGGTCGCCGACCAGCGCAACAACGTGAGCGAAGACCGCAGTGGCAAAGCGCGAGCGGCGTTGTCGTTGATGGTCAATGCCGGCATCAACGTACGCACCATCAGTGTGTTTCCAATCCACCATGACAAGGTCATCATCGCGGACCGCCGAACGGTCGAACTCGGCAGCTTCAACTTCTCGGAGGCAGCGGCCAGCCGCAACTCCGAGAACGTGCTGGTGAACTGGGGCAACCCCAAACTGGCCGAGGTTTACCTCGGGCATTTCGATCGCAACTATCGGCGCTCGAAACCTTACGAGCCGGGCTATTGAATCGGCCACATTCAAGACGTGCTGCCCTGAAGCGTTCGACCAATGGCGGTTTGCAGATTGGCAAGCCATCCATTCTGCCGTCGACGCGGCGCGTGTTGCGCCCGACCCATGTATGTTCATCATGGGCATTTGTCCGAGATGGGTTTCAGGCACATCCGACCCGGCCTGGAAAATTCGTCTTTGATGATTGGTACGCTGGCCGCCATGACGCCCAGGTGAGTTCACGTCGAGTTGGGCACCGCTGTCGACTTGGCGTGCTGCCGTCAAGTTATTGGCGCCGCCAGAGTCCAGGCGTAGAGATCTTGCTGACCAGGGGGTTCGATCGCAATCTCGGCAGCTTGAGCAACGTGGCGCCGATGGAATTCGAAATCTTGCAAAAACCTGATCGCTTGTCGGACCTCGCCTGCCGTGTGCGCGGCATGCTCGATAACGCAACCGGCACGACGACCTGAGTGCCATCACGTCATGCTTTCGGCGAACCACCGTTCGTTGACTTGCGAATGAACCCGATGCAACGCCAATGACCTTGACGCTTGAGAACTGCGACCGCGAGCCGATTCACATTCCAGGCTCGATCCAGCCCCACGGCGCCTTGCTCGCCTTTGATCGCGAAGGACGGCTCAGCCCGCCAGCGCGAACGCCACGCAATGGCTCGGTGTGGCGCTTCAGTTTGGCCGTGTGCTACAGCTCAGCGGTCCCGGCGGCGACCTGGCCCTCGCTACCCAACTGCAGCGCCTGATCGACGAGATCGATGATGACGGGCCGTCGACCCATTCGACCGATGACCACGTCAACGGCCATAGCTTCGACGTGGTAATGCATGCGTACAAGGGCCGGGTCATCTGTGAGTTCGATCACCGCTCGGCCGATGAAGGCGAGGTCGCCCGCTTCGCTATCTGGCCTATCGCTCGATGGACACGCTGAAGCGTCAGAAGAGCGTGGATCGCCTGCTGTCGGCCGCCGTCGTGGCGGTGCGAAAGCTGACTGGTTTCGACCGCGTGATGGCTTACCGCTTCCGGCATGACGACAGCGGTGATGTGGTGGCCGAGGACGTCGATGAGTCGCTGGAGCCTTATCTCGGCCGGCGCTATCCGGCGAGCGACATTCCAGCTCAGGCGCGGCGCCTGTACATCCTGAACACTTTGCGCTTGATCGCCGACGTCGGCTATGAACCGGTGTCTTTGCTGGCCAATGTCGCGCATGCCGAACCGCTCGATCTGAGCCACAGCGTGCGCGCAGCGTCTCGCCGATCCACATCAAATACCTGCAGAACATGGGCGTGGGTGCGTCGATGAGCGTGTCCATCATTCTTGGTGGCCGGCTGTGGGGAATGATCGCTTGCCACCACATGGCGCCACGGCGCGTGCCTTACCCGACCCGCATGGCCATCGATGTGATGGCGCAGGTGATTGCATCGACCGCGCAATCACTGGATGTACAAGCGCGCGAAGCGGCCGTGGCGCGCGCTGCCTGGCTGCGCACCGGCATGGTCGAACACGTGTCGCGAGGCACGGAGGTGGCCGCGGTCGTGAAAATTGAAGACGATGCGTTGCGCGAAAGCCTGAGCTGCGATGCGCTGATGGTGTCGATCGATGGCGCGCCCCGCCTGGCCGAAGGGATCGCGCCTTCCTGGGCGCAGCGCCTGACCGAGTGGCTGTCGACGCAATCGGCCAACATCGTGCATGTTCACGATGCCGCGCAGCCGCCGGCGGCCGGCGAAGCGACACCCGATGCATAGTGCTTCTGCGGAATGCTCGCGCTGCGCTTCGATGCGCCTCGCCAAGGTTGGCTGATCGCGCTTCGCCGTGAGCAGATCCAGACGATTCTCTGGGGCGGCAAGCCTGACAAGGTGATCGCGCACGGGCCGCTTGGGCCCAGGCTCACGCCGCGCGGCTCGTTTGCGGAATGGAGCGAAACCGTGCGTGACACGGCCGAGCCCAGGAGCGAAGTGGAACTGCAGATCGCATCACAATTGCTCGATGGCGTCAGCCGCGCCCATGCCGGCCGCGTGCTGGAGATTGATCAACTGCGCTCGCAGCTGTGGGCCGTGCTGGGCCACGACCTGCGCAACCCGTTGCAATCGCTCAGCATGGCCACGCATGCGATCGAGCATGGCGAAGGGTCGGCGCGCCTCAATGCCGTGGTACGCAATTCGACGCACCGGATGAAGCAGCTGCTGGGCGACGTGCTCGACATCTCGTGGCTGCACCATGGCTTCGAGCTGACGATGAAGTTCGAGCCACTCGATTTGCTGCCCTTGATCGAGCAACACAGTGGAAGCCACGGGTGCGCGCGGCGCTGCCGGCGCAAAGCCAAGACTGGTTTCGCCAGCGGTCGCGGCATGCGTTCCTGCAGCACGACGTGGGCGTTTTAGGCCTGCCCGCTGATTCGGCGCCATCGAATGCCTTCGGCAGGCTATCGTTGAACAGCGCTGCGGCGGCCTTCGGTTCGATGTACGTGCTGGAAGGCTCGGCGCTGGGCGGCCAGGTGATCTCGCGTTCATTGGCCGCGCAGCACGGCCTGGGCCGAGGCCTGCACGGCGGCGGTCGCTACCTTCGAAGCCTTGGTGCGGCATTTCGAAGAATGGATGGCAGCGAAGGCTGAGAAAACAAGCGAAGGGCTGGACCCAGCGCACGGCCTGGCCTGAATTTGAACGGCATGCGCCATTGAACTGGCGCTGTCAACAAATCTGCATA
>CAHJWV010000349.1 GCA_903643055.1 Burkholderiales bacterium
AGCCTTTTTGGCCGGAGCCTTCTTTGCAGTTGCCATGATTGAGTTCCTTATTTTGGATTGGTGACTTACCAATGAAAAACGGTGTCTCCACTGGCACTGCGGATGCTAAAGGAGAAAAAACGTGTTTCCAAGGGAAAAAGAGACTTTTTCATTGGGGGGCTGTTGTTTTTTCCGAGGGAGAAGCGCACCCGACTCAACGACTGCGCGCGGGCCACGTCGCCAGCACGACGCCGACGAGCGCCATGCCGAAGGCTGCGAGTTGCTGCATCGAGAGGCTTTCACGGAGCACCAGCACGCCGACGAGCGCTGCGCTCACCGGCAGCAGCACGGTGAAAACCGCAGCCTGCGCAGCGGGCACGTGCCTGAGTCCGGTCATCCAGAGCCACACGGTCCAGATGCTCGCGGCCATTGCATAAGCGACCAGCAGCAGCCAGATGCCCGCGTGCACCGCGCCGAAGTCGAACGACAGCGCGAACCAGATGCCGAATGGCGTCGACAGTGCGAAGCCCCACAGGTTGATGAGCGACGAGATGCGCTTCGGCCCGAGCCGACCGGTCAGCGATTTGCCGATCACCGCATAGGCCGCTTCGCAAAGCACCGCGCAGAACACCAGCAGGTTGCCGAGCCAGGGTCGCGCCGCGTGCGCGGCGTTCGGCGTATCGGCATGCGTGGGCGTGAACGCGAGCAGCGCAATGCCGATGGCCGCACAGCCGATCGCCAGCGCGATCCGCAGCGTGATGCGCTCGCGCAGGAACAGCCAGCTCGCGAGCGCGACGACTGCCGGGATCGCGGCCATGATCACGCCGGCCGAGACTGCGCTGGTCATGCTGACGCCGAACAGCATGCAGATCGAGAACAGGAAGTTGCCGAGGAAGGATTCGAGGAACACCAGGCCGCGCGTGCGCGGCGTCATCGGCGGCTCGTCAGTCGGCCGCTTGAGCCAGTGCGGCATCGCGAGCGCCGCGATGCCGAAGCGCAGCCAGGCCAGCAACAGCACCGGAAAGGCCGCGACCAGCGGCTTGGACAACGCGACATAGCTGCCGACCAACGCCATGCTGAGGGCCAGTGCGCCATAGGCCAGCATGCGCTGCGACGCGGTGCGTGCGGGGGTGTTCAATAGACTGCGGACCGGTCAAACGAAAGAAGGATTCGATGATGCCCGATCAGCACCGCGTGCCGCGCCACGTGTTCGTCTACGGCACCTTGCGCGCCGGCGGCCGCAACGACATCGCGCGCTTTCGCCCACAGCCTGCGCGCGTGGGTGAGGCACTCGTCGCGGGCACGCTGTACGACCTCGGCGCCTATCCCGGCGCCGTGCTGGGCGGGGCAGGGCGCATTCGCGGTGAGGTCTACCGCATCGACGCGCAGGTCGAGGCGGCGCTCGATCGGCTCGAGGAGGTCGAAGAGGACGGCGGTGGCGAGTACCTCAAGCGCGAGTTGGTGGTCGAGGTCGGTGGAATGCCGCTGGGCTGCCTCGTCTACGAAATCCATCCGGACCGCATCGCCGGCCGACCGCTGATCGCTGGCGGCGATTGGATGCGGCACCCTCACGGATGAGAAGCGCTTGCGCATCGTGAAAAACGATACTGCTGCACCGCAATAATTTTTCTCAATATAAGAAAAATAATTTCTCATGGAGAAATTATTTCTTAAGTCTTTGATTTTATTGATATAAAAATATGTCTTCTATAAGACATAAGAGTTGAGAGTCTGGCTACAGTTGAGCCCAAGGCCGCAGCGCCGAACCATCAACCAACTCCGGAGTGACCATGCCCCAAACCATCACCGAACAACTCAGCCGCGAACAACAGATCGCCGCTCTTGAAAAAGACTGGGCCACCAACCCGCGCTGGAAGGGCGTCAAGCGCGGCTACAGCGCCGCCGACGTGGTGCGCCTGCGCGGTTCGCTGCCGATCGAGCACACGCTGGCCAAGCGCGGCGCCGAAAAGCTTTGGGCCAAGATCAACGGCGGTGCCAAGAAGGGCTACGTCAACGCCTTCGGCGCCATCAGCGCCGGCCAGGCCATGCAGCAGGCCAAGGCCGGCCTCGAAGCCGTGTACCTGTCGGGCTGGCAGGTCGCTGCCGATGGCAACACCTCGGAAACCATGTACCCCGACCAGTCGCTCTACGCGTATGACTCGGTGCCGACCATGGTTCGCCGCATCAACAACACCTTCAAGCGCGCCGACGAAATCCAGTGGGGCCGCGGCATCAACCCGGGCGACAAGGAATTCATCGACTACTTCCTGCCGATCGTGGCCGATGCCGAAGCCGGTTTCGGCGGCGTGCTGAACGCCTTCGAACTCATGAAGAACATGATCCAGTCGGGCGCGGCCGGCGTGCACTTCGAAGACCAGCTGGCGGCCGTCAAGAAGTGCGGCCACATGGGCGGCAAGGTGCTGGTGCCGACGCAGGAAGCCTGCGAAAAGCTGATCTCGGCGCGTTTCGCGGCCGACGTGATGGGCGTGTCGACCATCGTGCTGGCGCGCACCGATGCGGAAGCGGCCAACCTGATCACCTCCGACCACGACGCCAACGACAAGCCTTTCCTCACCGGCGAGCGCACGCAGGAAGGCTTCTATCGCGTCAAGAACGGCCTGGAGCAGGCCATCAGCCGCGGCGTGGCCTACGCGCCGTATGCCGACCTGGTGTGGTGCGAGACCGGCGTGCCGGACATCGGCTTCGCCCGTGAATTCGCGCAGGCCGTGCTGGCCGCCAATCCCGGCAAGCTGCTGTCGTACAACTGCTCGCCTTCCTTCAACTGGAAGAAGAACCTCAACGACAAGCAGATCGCCTCGTTCCAGGAAGACCTGTCGGCGCTGGGCTACAAGTACCAGTTCATTACGCTGGCCGGCATTCACATCAACTGGTTCAACACCTTCCAGTTCGCCCACGCCTACGCCAACGGCGAAGGCATGAAGCACTACGTGAACATGGTGCAGCAACCCGAGTTCGCGGCGCGCGAGCAGGGCTACACCTTCGTGTCGCACCAGCAGGAAGTCGGCGCGGGCTACTTCGACGACGTGACCACCGTGATC
>CAHJWV010000350.1 GCA_903643055.1 Burkholderiales bacterium
AAGATGTCGCGTGCTCAGGCTCGCCGACAAGTCATGAACTACGGTCACGCACCTCGGCCAAAGTAAGTGCCATTCGCCTTAAAAGCCACGTTGAAAAAAGGCTTTCACCTCGTCGATCAATGGGACGGGTAATAAATCGACCCGTTTCTCTCATCCATCACGGCGCCGAAGCGGCCGCCGCAGGACAGGCGGCATCGCTTCCTTCCCGACCATTGCAAAATTTCGCCCGGCACTCCAATGCAGCCTCGCCACTGAGCCGTCCGCAACGCTTCTCCAATGCAGGGCTACCTGGCCCTAAGGGCTGCTGTTTCAAATGGCTCAGGTGAGGCAACATCGCCGCCAATAGATCGGCATCCGAGTCTGTACCCACGGTCGTCTTGCTGGACGCCCCTTTGGAAGCCATGACCTTTGGTTTGACTGGCACGCCGCGGTCACGGTCAGATCGTGCATCTTTGCCTTGCGGCTTGTGATTGCTTATCGTGGCAATGGGCGCCTCGGCAGCAATTGCAGCGCGAACAGGCACTTCCGAGGCGGCGATCGGCGCTGAAATGACTGTGTCAGTGGAGGCCATCGGCGGCGCTACAACGTTCTCGATCGAAGCCGAACCACCCGATGGGGGCGAAGTCAGATCGGAACTCGCCGAGACAGAGATTGCTGCGGCGCTTGCGGCACGCGGTGCAGCAGCGGGTTGCGCCGTAGCTTCGGATGGAATTGGTGAGATGGCAATGGCGCCATCGAAGTATTTTGTTATGCCATATCCGGCCAAAAGTGCAACAGCCAAGATGGCCCCAAACCACATTGCGCGTTTGCCTCGGCGGCGATCACGCAGTTCGGCCGGGCGCGTCTGTCCTCCGTCGATGGTCGCTAAGATGCTCGGTCCAAAATCCACAGGCCGATGGGACGCCGTCGCTGAAGAAAAAAGCTGTGGCCGCCCGCCGGGCGTTGGGGCTGATGGAGGAGTTTGATTCATAGGTGGCAGGGCATCGCTGTGCTGATCAAACGGACCATGAGCATGCAGCAACACCGGGAATGTCGCGCGATTTTAGTGAGCCCCCCGTGTCTCACAACTCCCCGAAGGGGGGCTTACCAGCCTCGACAGGCGAAATGATGTTCTTAACCGTGGCGTTGTATTTTTTGCTGGCGTGTGTCTTGGCTGCATTCGCGCTGCTACCGAACTTTCGCAATGCAGTCCGGCTGCAAGTCTCGCAATGGGTCCATCGATTCACCCATCTACAGCGCAACGCAAAGAGCGCTGCGGGGAGCAAGGTAAAACAGTCGTTATCTCAGGCTTCCGATGCGGCGATCGGCAGCACCCGGTGGGTGGCATCGCGCTGGCCATTGGCAATTCTGGGCATGGCCTTGTTGATCATTCCTCCGGGAATCGTTTTTTTTCTGCGTGGCGGGCGCAACCTGGCGGCGTTCGATGACTCGATCGTCACCCCCGAACGCAACGTCGTCGGAGCCTTGCTGCAAGGCGAGCAGCTTGTTCCGCCGCCGCCTTTGCCACCGGAAGTTTTCACGACAGCTGAAGTCGAAAGTGTCCGGCCGCAGCTCTCGAGTGCCGACCGCCGTTGGGATTTACTCGACGCTGACTTTCGTCAACGGCTACTGCTGGCCTATCGGCTGATGAAAGAAGAACAAGGCTATGAGATGGCGCTCATCGAAGGTTATCGAAGCCCGGAACGCCAAAACATGCTGGCGGGCTTGGGTGCGCAGGTCACAAATGCGGCAGCCTGGCAAAGCTATCACCAATACGGGCTCGCGGCCGATAGCGCGTTCTTGCGCGACGGGAAATTGGTGATCACCGAAAGAGACCCTTGGGCCATGAAAGGCTATGAGCTCTATGGGGACATCGCCCAACGGGTCGGGCTGACTTGGGGGGGTCGCTGGCAGAACCGGGATCTGGGGCATGTGGAACTGCGAAAACCCAAGGCGCTTCGCTCTAAGGTGGGGGACTGAAGCGCAGCGGCTGCCGTTAGACTCGGACGCTCCGAACAAAGCGGGTTATCCAATAAGGAAGGGAGCTGAGCATGGGACGTGCTTTCATCGTGTTAGGCGACAAAACAGATCATGGCGGCGAGGTCATCGAAGCCTCGGGCGCGACCGAAACACATGGCAAGCGCATCGCCCGTGTCGGTGACAAAGTCACCTGCCCCAAGCGTGGCCACGGTGGCACCACCGTCATCGTCAGTGGCGATCCGTCGATGATCATTGATGGACAGCCCGCAGCTCGCCACGGCGACAAGACGGCATGTGGCGCCCTGTTGATCTCCTCGCAAGCCGTCGGTACCGTTGACAGCTGAACAGCTCAAGCTGCGGTAAGGCATCCAGTCTCTGCATCGCTGCGCCGCAGCTCCCTTCTTCCCACTGACTGAAGCGCCAAGAGCGCTGTTGACTCAAGATCCATGGCCAAAGTCTGGAAGGCGTTTGCACTGCTGCTGGTCATCACTGCGCTCGTGTGGTTGAGTACGCTATGGCGCTGGCAGTCCGCCAAGATCGATCCCAGCGGGACCGATGTGGCCATTCAGCTGGTGGCACTGCCGTTGGCATTGACCATGGCCTTGTGGTTCACCATCGCATCATTCGGCCGGCTGCGCAAATACGCGGCGGCGCCGATCGCGCCCACGGCTGCACCATCTGCAACTTCGGTATCTGCCGAGCCCGCGGTGTCGTCCGCCGAAAACGAGCGCACCGCCTCGTTTGCCGTGCTCGCCGCCACGGCGCTCGTGGGCGCCGGTTCCGACTGGCAAGCTGCGCAAGCCAGCATCTCCTCGGGAGACTGCAAGCCCAAGCTCGATACCGAGTTGACCGATGACGATGGTTTGGCTGTTTTCACCGTGAGGATGCCGGATGTCGATGCGTCCTCATTGGAAGAGCCGTTGGATGAATTGACAGCACGGCTGGCAAGTCAAAGGCCCACCGAGTCATCTGAGCTTGAATTGGGTGCCGATGTGAAACGTTCACTGGCCTTGATCAGCCAATGCCTGGCCAGCCTCACCGAATCGATCGACGCTCAATTGCCTTCACTGGCACCGCCACCCGTTCAACGCGGCACGGCGCCGTCGGCATCGGCCCCGGCGCCGGTCATGACGATCCGCATCGCCGTTCCTCCGCGATGGCCTCTTCCGATTCAGCAATTGGCGCGTGAATGGATTGATGGCCATTTCGAATCAACTCTCATCGCCGGCTTGAGCGCAGCCGGTCAATCACCGGCGATGGCAAAGACTGTTCATGCGGCAGTTCAGCTGCATGTCCATGCGGTGGCAGATGCTGAAGCCTTCTGGGCCGTATTGGACCAGCAACTGCTCCAGTGGCAGCGTGATCGGCAGCCCGGCCTGCTGCTTGCAATTGCCGCAGAGAGCGGTCTAAGCGAATCGCGTGTGATGGAGATG
>CAHJWV010000351.1 GCA_903643055.1 Burkholderiales bacterium
CTCATCGTAAATCCAGGGCATTGTGTCTCGGAACAGGCTCAGGCCGACGCGAATACCAAGGGCCGGATTTTTCGAACCAAGAATTAGGTCTTCAAGCATTCCAGGATGGAAGCCCTTGCGCCTTCTGGAGGTTCGCGAAAAATCCTTCCTCTCAATTCGGGAGGGAAGATCTTGGAACATGATCTTGATCTCTTCGAAAAGCTTTGCCGACGAGTTCTCGATCTCGTCGTGCTTCTGCTTCTTGGCTGTGGAGGCTGACGGAACCGCGAGCGACTTAAGGATGCTCTCGATGCTGCTTTTGAATTTTCCGACTTGAAATCGGATCGTGTCTCTATCTGGCTCTGAACCCGGAATCCGATTCACGAGTTGGAAAACGAGTTTTGTGAGTGACTCGTCGTCATCGGCGCAGTTCTGAAACTGCGCGAACGGACCTGTCGACGCTGACTTTAGTTCAATGCCGAGGGCAACCCCGAGAATCGGAGTGTCGAGCTTACCTTTGGCCATACCGGCTTCGAAGAGAATCCAAGGCCGGTTCACGCTGCGTTCTGTAAGTAGGCACACGACGTCGGATGCAGACTGGATGTTCTTAATAATTTCGGGATACCACTCAATGCCGTATTCGATGCCCTGATTGCCTCGGCGATCCGAAGTTCGGAAGGACTTCAGTACACCCGCGCTAACGCTCTTTAAGAGGTTGCTGAAGGCCTCGGCGAGTTCGGCATCGCGCGTATCGTGGCTAATGAAAACGAGCGGATTTGCAGCCTTCGTCAAACCAGAATCAACTCCGCTTACTTCTTCTGCCATCCGTATTTCCAATAGTTTTGAGTGTCTGAATGGTAGCGGTCATCTGACCTGAGTAGCGGCGGCCGCAAGCGTGCCCAGCAACTGCCAGCAGCGACCCTCTCCGAGCCCCGCCAACCTCCGCACCACCGCCACAACTGATCGATTTCATCGAACGTGCTGTGGAATGCCAGCGGCGGCCGCACCTGATCTCCACGCCGAAGCGGCGCAGGCTCGGCTGGGCGCAGTGGTGGCGGTGCGCATCGCGATGCCTTCGCCGTTGAGCGCGCGACCCACTCACTATCTCGACGGTGTGGCCATCGAGCACGAAGGACATCACGCTGGCCTTGTCCGCGGCGCTACTGCGAGTTCTTTCCGGATGAGTACGCTCTCCCCTTCGCTCGATTGGCGCTACAGCGCCAAACTCACGTAGTGCACTTCCCCGCGCGTTATCAGCGCCGCCCACAGGAAATGCCGGATCGGATTCCAAGTGCCAGAGCGCCTATGGAGCCCAACTATCGGACACAGCGCGCACAAGTGGCTCTGCCTTACCTTCAGCTTTGCTATCCGGAACGCGACCTCGGCATAGAGCCGATGCGCTGACGTGCAAATGCAGCCGCCGTCCAATGCCACGCCCCACGCATCCGATAGGCAACCAAGAGTTTGGGGTGCACATCGGGCAGCGGCCCGGTCAGGTCGCCGACCTTGGCGTCGCGTAGAAATTTCTCCAGCACTTAGGCGCCACCGCATCAGCGTTGCGCAGGCGCTTCGCGAATCGACCACGCTCCCGTGAAAGCGAATTTGCTACAAAATTCATAGCCACTTGCGTCCGCAGCACGGCCGCTCCGGGCACTTTCCGCCTGAAACGCCCCGAGCGAATTACCTATCCCGCGCGCCGCTGCCCCGACAACCTGCGCACCACCGCCACCAACCGGTCGATCTCGTCGAAGGTGTTGTAGAACGCCAGCGACGGCCGCACCGTGGTCTCCACGCCGAAGCGGCGCAGGATCGGTTGCGCGCAGTGGTGGCCGGTGCGCACGGCGATGCCTTCGTCGTTCAGCGCGTGGCCCACTTCTTCGGTTGTGTAGCCGTCGAGCACGAACGACATCACGCTGGCCTTGTCGTCGGCCGTGCCGATCAAGCGCACGCCGGGGATGGTGCGCAATTGCGCCATGCCGTAGACCAGCAGCTCGTGCTCGTAGCGCGCGATGTTCTCGATGCCGACCTTGTTGACGTAGTCGATCGCGGCGCCCAGGCCCACCGCGTCGGCGATGTTGCCGGTGCCGGCCTCGAACTTGTTGGGGATCGGCTGGAACACGGTCTTCTCGAAGGTCACGTCGGCAATCATGTTGCCGCCGCCCTGCCAGGGCGGCATGTCTTCGAGGATGGCGCGCTTGCCCCACACGATGCCGATGCCGGTCGGGCCGAACACCTTGTGGCCGGAGAACACGAAGAAGTCGGCGCCGATGTCCTGCACGTCCACGCGCATGTGCGACACCGACTGCGCGCCGTCGACCAGGGCCACCGCGCCGGCGCGGTGCGCGAGTTCGACGATCTCCTTCACCGGCACCACGGTACCCAATGCGTTCGACACCTGCGTGACGGCGACGATCTTGGTGCGGTCGTTCAGCAGCTTGCGGTATTCGTCGAGCAGCACCTGGCCCGAGTCGTCGACCGGGATCACGCGCAGCTTGGCGCCCTTGGCCGATGCGAGTTGCTGCCACGGCACGATGTTGGCGTGGTGCTCGAGGTTGCTGACGATGATCTCGTCGCCCTCGCCCACGTGCTGGCCGCCCCAGCTCTTGGCTACCAGGTTGATGGCCTCGGTGGTGCCGCGCACGAAGATCACCTCGTTCACGTCGGGCGCGTTGATGAAGCGCCTGACGCGCTCGCGCGCACCTTCATACGCATCGGTGGCGCGCGCCGCC
>CAHJWV010000352.1 GCA_903643055.1 Burkholderiales bacterium
CGGCTTTCCGCTGCCTCGCCAGCTGCTGCCGTTGCTCGAGATCGCCGACCCGCGGCACATCCTCTACGGCAGCGACTGGCCCTTCACACCGGAGCCACTGGTCACCTCACTGGCCAAGCAGCTCGATACCAGCAGCTTGATCTCGCCGGCCATGCACCAGGACTTCATGCGCAACAACGCGCTGGCCCTGTTTCCGCGGTTCCGTTAATCAGCTAAACCACTAAGCAGCTAACCCGACATCGACACGACAAGATCCATTGCAAGGAAATTCACCATGAAGCTGTTACGCCATCGCTCCGTCGGGGCCGAGAAGCGCGGCGCGCTGGATGCAGCGGGCCAGGCCCGCGATCTCTCGCTGCTGATCGCCGACTTCACGCCGGAGTGGCTTTCGTCGGAGAAGCTGAAAGCCTTGCGCGCGATCGATTTGACCCAGTTGCCGCAGGTGCCGCAAGGCACGCGCTTCGGCACACCCGTGGCCGGCGTGCGCCAGTTCATCACCATTGGCCTGAACTACCGCAAACATGCGGTGGAGTCGGGCCTGGAGATTCCGAAGGAGCCCGTCGTCTTCACCAAGGCGCTGAGTTCGCTGGCCGGCCCGAACGACGATGTGCAGTTGCCCGAAGGCTCGGTCGCAGGCGATTGGGAAATTGAGCTCGGCTTCGTGATCGGCACGAAGGCCAAGAACGTGCCCACGCAGCAGGCGCTGGCTCATGTGGCGGGCTACTTCCTGGCCAACGATGTGTCTGAGCGCGACTGGCAGATCAAACGCAACGGCCAATGGGGTAAGGGCAAGAGCTTCGACGGCTTCGGCCCGATCGGCCCGTGGCTGGTCACAACCGACGAATTGCCCGACCCTCAAACCATTCCGTTGGAGCTGGCTGTCAACGGCGAGGTCAAGCAGCGAAGCAACACGGCCGACATGATCTTCCCGGTCGCGGAGATCGTGTCCTACCTCAGCCAGTTCATGAAGCCTCGACGCGTTTCTATGCAGACGTGCTGGGCCTGCGTCTGTCCGACAAGTCCGGCGCAGCGATCGCCTTTCTGCACAGTCCGCATGGCAGCGACCACCACCTGATCGCGCTGGTCCAGTCGGGCGGCACCGGCCTGCATCACAGCAACTGGTGCGTGCCGTCGCTGGACGCGGTCGACCTGGGCGCCCAACAGATGGCCACGGCAGGCTACTCGCAGGGCCGGGGCGTGGGCCGGCACGTGCTCGGCTCCCAACTACTTCCGCTACGTGCGCGACCCCTGGGGCAGCTACGCCGAGTACTCGTTCGACATCGACTTCGTCGAGCCCGGGATGACCTGGCCCTCGGCCGACCACCCGCCCGAAGACTCGCCCTATGTCTGGGGGCCGGCGCTGCCCGAGGACTTCGTCGTCAATCACGAACTGCGGGCCTGATGACTTCGTGGCTCGGCGTGGTGATGGGCTTCACCGTCCACATGTTCTGTGCCGCGCTAGGTCTCACAGCACTTTTATAGGTACTTGCTTTGAGATGAGCTTCAAACCAGGGTCTGAGGCTGTTTTGCGCGCTTCCAAGCGCCTTCAAGTCGTCGAAAGCTGGGCTCCAATGGGCCATGACCATCGTTCCTCTGCTCCAAAGCGTTGTCGACGATGAACTGGCCCGCTCGGCAGGCCTCATTGCTCGCACCCTGTCATCGACGTTAGAGCAACTGAAGCACCCACGCGACAAGCTGCTGAGCGCGAGCGAACGTCAACACTACTTCGAGCTGGTGCAGCTGCTGCAACTGAATCAGGCGCTGTATCAACGCAGCTTCGTCAGCGCCTTGCGCACGTTGGTGCAGGCCGACCTTCATCCAAGCGCCGAAGCGGCGTTGCCGCAACCCGCTACGCACACTGCCGATGTGCTGGCCCTGAGCCCCGCTGTCGTTGATGGATGAAACCTAGGTCACCGCCGACATTGAAATCTCGCGCGCCATCCAGCAGATCGACAACGGCGCCGAGTGGGAACTGCGGGAATTGCAGACCGTCACCTCGACGCTGCGCGGCCAGGCCCACGTGACGGTGGAGTCGAACCCCATGCGCCCCCAGTCTTATGCCCGTGCCTTGTGGCATGCGGCAGCCGAGTTGCCAGCCACGCCCGAACAACAAGCGATCTTGCTGCGGGTGTCGGCCACCGTGATGGCGGAATCGCTGCGCCTGGCATTCGCAGCAGCGTGCACGCGACTCGAAGCGGCGCGTGTGAAGCCAGGGATGTACCGCACCGTGGTGATTGCGTCCAACGCGGGCCGCGACACTGGACCGACGGTCGACGTGACGCTCCCTGGCGCGCTGGACGGCCTGTTGCACAGCATGCCCACGGATGCCGCCAGTTCGGCCGAGGCTCGCCCTGCCGGCCGGCGCAAGCGGTCCGCCCCCAACCCGGCGCTCGAAGAGGCCCTGAGGCAAGTGGAGGAACTGCCGCGCCGCATGCCCGCCGCTGGTGCCAACGGTGTCGGCGCCGACACCGACATTGCACACGATGGCGGCGCTTCGGCCGATGCACCGCTTTTGCTGGCACACCGCGGCACATTGATGGCGACCGCCGTTGAAATCGTTGATCGCCAGATCATCGAGTTGCTCGCGCGCCTGTTCGAAACCATCCTGGTCGACCCTGGCTTGCCGGCCGCCTGCAGCGCCTTGATCGGCCGGCTACAAGTGCCCGCGCTGCGCATCGCGCTGCTCGACCCCAGCCTGCTCGATGCACACGATCACCCGGTCTGGGTGCTGCTGGATCGCATCGTGATGACGAGTGCCAGTTACCCGCAGCCGAACGACCCGCGCTTGGCCGAATTGCTGCGCTTTTGCACTTCACTCATTCAGCACATGACCAGCGAGCCGGTGCAAGACAGTGCCCTCTACCGGCACAGCCTGGCACGCCTGGATGCCTTTCTGGACGAGCAGTTGCGGCGCCAGCAGCGCGAGGCTCAACCGGCCATCGATGCCTTGGCCCATGCCGTACAAGCCGAGCAGCTGCAACGCAATCTATCGGGCCGGCTCGCGATGCAGATGCGGTCAATTCAAGCCACGCCGGTCATTCAGCGCTTTGTCACGGCCACCTGGGCGCATGTTCTGGCCGAGTCCTTGCTGCGGTTCGGCGATCAGGCCGAGCCGACCGTCGGCTTTTTGAAAGTCGTCGACGACCTGCTGTGGACATTGCGCTTGCCCGACCATCCGCAAAGCCGCCAGCGCCTGCTCGGCCTGTTGCCGGGGCTGCTGCAGCGATTGCGGGCCGGCATGGCGCTGATTGCGTGGCCCGCGGCCGATCAACAAATCTTGCTCG
Source organism: Burkholderiales bacterium (assembly GCA_903643055.1). Next base: position 3,285 of record CAHJWV010000352.1, read on the forward strand.
GTGAACTGATGAAGCTGCACTCCGAAGCGCTGAGACCCGGTGCGCGACCGGCGATGCCCTCGGTCGCTGAGGCGGAGACGCCGGCCGGCATCGTCAAGCGCCTGCGCGAAGAAACCGTACCCCACGCTGCCGACCCGCCGCCATTCAGCGACTCCTTGATCGACCTCGCGTCGATGGACACCGTTCCCGCCGAGTTGATGGACCGGGCGGCAGATCCGCAAGCCAACGATCCGGCCGATTGAATACTGCGCATGACCGTCGGCCAGCGCTACCGCATCTTTCTGCAGGGCGCATGGACGCAGGTGCAGTTGCTGTGGCGCAGTGACGGCCTGCGGTTCTCACTCTTCGCCGGTGAAACACCTCAGCACACACACTCGATCACGCAGCGCGCCCTGGAACGCTTGCGTAGTGCCGAGTTGCTGTATCTGCTTCAGGCTCATTCACTGATCCAGCGTGCGGTAGACGGCATGCTGCATGACTTGGCGCGCATCGGCGCTGTGGCGATAGAAAAGCCGAGACGGAGCGGTAGAAGCTCAAGTCGTTCGACTGAGCTTGGTTCCCATTTCTGCGGTGCCTCCATGTTGGGAGACCGCGCAGGGTTTCGTTACTTGCACATTGCGTCAAGTTGCCATCCTCGAGACGCTTCTGTTCATCTCGAATCAATGACGATCAAAAACAGGCTCACTCCACGCTTTGGGGTAGGTGCCAGTCCATGCATTGCAGCTTGAAGCCGCGTCAGTGTTCGCCTCCAAACCACAAAAGGAAACGGGCTAGCTCCTTAAAGAGCTAGCCCGTTGATTTCATTGGTCGGGGTGGCGGGATTCGAACTCGCGACCCCTTGCACCCCATGCAAGTGCGAGATCGGAAGAG
>CAHJWV010000353.1 GCA_903643055.1 Burkholderiales bacterium
ATGCCCGAAGCCTTAGCCCCGTCCCTGGTCACGCCGCCGACCCCGCCCGCCGATGCCGCTTGGCTAGGCAAGCAGTGGCCCAACCGTTTTGCCCAATTGGGCGACACCTTCTTCACTGCGCTGCCACCGCAAGGCATTCCTGCGCCGCATTGGGTGGCGTGGAGCCGATCGTGCGCCGAACTGCTGGGCTGCCGCGATACCGATTTACCCGCTGACGATGCGTGGCTGCAAGCGTTCAGCGGCAACGCCGTGATGCCGGGCATGCAGACGCTGGCCAGCATCTACAGCGGCCACCAGTTCGGCCAATGGGCCGGCCAGTTGGGCGATGGCCGGGCGCTGCTGCTGGGCGAGATCGACGGCCCTTCGGGCCCGCAGGAAATCCAGCTCAAGGGCGCCGGGCTGACGCCTTATTCGCGCAGGGGCGATGGCCGGGCGGTGCTGCGCTCGTCGATCCGCGAGTTCCTGTGTTCGGAAGCGATGGCCGCGCTGGGTGTGCCGACCACGCGCGCTTTGTGTGTCACAGGCTCGGCCTTGCCGGTGCGGCGCGAAGAGATCGAAACCGCCGCAGTCGTCACGCGGGTGGCGCCGAGCTTCATCCGCTTCGGTCACTTCGAGCACTTCGCGCACACGGCGCAAGACACCGACGCGTTGAAGCGCCTGGCCGATTTCGTCATCGCGCACCATCACCCCGCCTGCGCCGATGCCGCGCAGCCTTATCTCGCGCTGCTGGAAGCCGTGACGCGCCAGACCGCGCTGCTGATGGCACATTGGCAGGCGGTGGGCTTTTGCCATGGCGTGATGAACACCGACAACATGTCGATCCTCGGGCTGACGATCGACTACGGCCCGTTCGGTTTTCTCGATGGCTTCGACCCCGGCCACATCTGCAACCATTCCGATCACCAAGGGCGTTATGCCTTTGCTCGCCAGCCCAGCATCGGCTTCTGGAACCTGCATGCGCTGGCGCAGGCGCTGCTGCCGCTGATCGGGCCGGGCAGCGATGGCAGCCATCCCGAGCAAGCCAGCCGAGACGCGCTGGCCACGCTGGAGGTCTACAAAGGCAGCTTTGCCGACGCGATGGCCGCCCAGATGCGCGCGAAGTTGGGCCTGGCCGAAGCCCGCGAGGGCGATCAGCCGCTGATCGACGGCCTGCTCCAGCGCATGGCCGCCGAACACACCGACTACAGCATCCTGTTTCGCCGCCTGGCCGGCTTTGACAGCAGCGACGCCGCCATGAACAACGGGCTGCGCGATCTGTTCATCGACCGCGAAGGCTTCGACGCCTGGGCCGCCCTCTACGCGCAGCGCTTGCGCGCCGAGGGCAGCATCGATGCGCAACGCGGCGTTCGCATGAACCGCGTGAACCCAAAATTCATTTTGCGGAACCATCTGGCCGAAGTCGCAATCCGACAAGCCCAGCAAGGCGACTTCAGCGAAACCCGGCGATTGCTGGACGTGCTGCAGCGCCCGTACGATGAACAAACCGAACATCCTGACTGCGCGGCGTATGCCGATTTCCCGCCCGGCTGGGCACAGGCGATCGAAGTCTCTTGTTCGTCGTGAACACGGCGGCCCGCAAGGCCGGGCAGCCGCAGCCACCCGGCCCCGGCGATCACCCGTGATGGCACCCTCTTCCACCCCGTCATCTTTTCTTCATCTCTTCCAGGAGCAGCCATGAGCGATTACAAAGTCAAGAAGACCGATGCCGAATGGCGCGCGCAACTCGACCCGATGCAATTCCAGGTGGCTCGCCAATCGGGCACCGAACGCGCCTTCACCGGCAAGTACTGGGATCACTTCCAAGACGGGCGCTACAACTGCGTGGGCTGCGGCACGCCCTTGTTTGCCTCTGATACCAAGTTCGATGCGGGCTGTGGCTGGCCGAGCTATTTCGAGCCGATCAACAGCGAAGTCGTCGAGCGCATCGTCGACAAGAGCCATGGCATGGCGCGTGTCGAAGTTCGTTGCAACAACTGCGGCTCGCATCTGGGCCATGTGTTCGAAGATGGCCCCGAGCCGACCGGTGAGCGCTTCTGCATCAACTCGGCAGCGATAGACTTCAAGCCCTCACCTTGAGTTGCGTTAGCGCCATCCACCGATGAAGTTCCTTCTTGATTTCCTGCCGCTGCTGCTGTTCTTCGGCACCTTCAAATATGCCGATGCCCACAAAGAATGGGCGGCCAGCTTTGCCAGCAACCACCTGAGCGCGCTCGTCTCCGGCGGCGTGGTCGGTACCGAAGAAGCGCCGGTGTTGCTGGCCACGCTGATCGTGATCGTGGCCACCATCGTGCAGGTTGCAGTGCTGAAGGCCACACGGCGCAAGGTCCATCTGATGCTGTGGATCACCCTGGCGCTGGTCGTGGTGCTGGGCGGCGCGACGGTCTGGTTCCACAACGCGAGCTTCATCAAGTGGAAGCCCAGCGTGGCTTATTGGGCGATGGGCCTGGCCTTGTGGCTGAGCCAGATCGGTTTCAACAAGAACCTGTTGAAGGAGATGATTGGTGAGGAAGTGCAACTCCCGGCGGGCGTCTGGCAACGCCTGAACTTCGCCTGGATCGCCTTCTTCGGCCTGATGGGCCTGCTCAACCTCTATGTCGCCTACAACTACAGCACCTCGACCTGGGCCACCTTCAAGGCCTTCGGCACCACCGGCCTGATGTTCCTGTTCATGATCGGCCAGGTGATCTACCTGAGCCGCCACATCCAGGAAACACCCGATCGCAGCGTGGCTGCGCCGGACAAGCAGGGCTGATCGAACATGCCCGTCGAAGCCCAGGAAATCGAATCCGTGCTGCGTGAAGCCTTGAGTCCGCAAACGCTGGCCATCATCGATGACAGCCACTTGCACGCAGGCCATGCGGGTGCCCGCGAAGGTAGACATTTCACCGTGAAAATCGTCAGCGAGCACTTCAACCAATTGTCACGCGTGAAGCGACATCGCCTCGTATATGATGCCCTCCGCTTTCTGATTCCGCGCGGCATTCATGCGCTCGCCATCGACGCCCGAGCCCCGGGCGAAAGCTGACGAACACAACGCAACTCCGGCCATCCCGGCCAGCGGTGTTGCGCAGTCATCCAAGAATCCTCTGTTGAAAGGCCCCAAGCCCATGAAGAAGCTGTCCCTTGTTGCCCGTGCTTCGCTGCTGGCAATGTCTGTTGCCCTGCTGAGCCCCGTTGCGGCGCAAGCCCAGAACATCGCTGTCGTGAACGGCAAGCCCGTTCCGAAGGAGCGCGTTGACTCGCTGCTGCAGCAAGCCACGCGTCAGGGCGGCCAGCCGCGCACACCAGAACTCGAGCAGCAAGTGCGCGACGAAGTCGTGCTGCGCGAAATATTCATGCAGGAAGCCGAGAAGCGCAAGCTGACCTCATCGGCCGACTACAAGGCGCAGATGGAGCTGGCCCGCCAAAGCATCCTGATCCGCGAGCTGTTCAATGACTACACCAAGAACAATCCGGTCAGCGACGCTGAACTGAAGGCCGAGTACGACAAGGTCAAGGCACAGTCTTCGGGCACCGAGTACCACGCTCGCCACATCCTGGTCGAGAAGGAAGAAGACGCCAAGAGCCTGATCGTCAAGATCAAGGGCGGCGCCAAGTTCGAAGACCTGGCCAAGGCCAACTCGAAGGATCCGGGGTCGGGCCAAAACGGCGGCGACCTCGACTGGTCGAGCCCCAGCTCCTACGTGCCTGAGTTCTCGAAGGCACTGACCGCGCTGAAAAAGGGCGAGCTGACCGAAACCCCGGTCAAGACCCAGTTCGGCTATCACATCATCAAGCTCGAAGACACCCGCGAAGCCAAGTTCCCGGCCTTCGAAGAAGTGAAGCCGCAGATTCAGCAGCGCCTGGGCCAACAAAAGCTGGCCACCTTCCGCGACGAGATCAAGGCCAAGGCCAAGACCGACTACAAGTTCGCCCCGCCTGCCCCGGCTCCGGCTCCGGCCAACTGATCCAGCAAGCGGCGATGATTCGCCGCTGAGCAGATCCCCGAAAGGCGCCTCACGGCGCCTTTTTTCATGGCGAGCCGCTGTTTGATGCCGGCGCCCGAGTCCTGCATTGGTTTATCAAGACTGCGCGGCTTCAGATGTGCTCGTATTGAACTCTTGCATCGAGAGGCACGCCCCGGCAAGCCGAGTCATGCCTCTCATCTAAAACGTTAGGCTTCATATCCGAGCGACCACGGTCATCGTGTCATCGAACACCACGCTCTACCCGCAACCCTAGGTGTCCCATGCCAACTCACACCCTCACCCTGAACTCGCTCCGAAGTATTCTGGGCGCGGGGATCGCCCAATTCACTTTGACGGCTGCAGCGCTCGCCGCAACTCCAGCACCCTACGTCCTAGAGAACACCGAGGTCATCGCCACCCCTGCGTCGCGCTTAGATCGGACTTATGAGATTTATGTGAGTCTGCCTTCCGAGTACGCAAAGACGACCAAGCGATACCCAGTTGTCTACGTCACCGATGCGCCATATGCCTTTCCTCTGATCCGCGCCATTGCTGGGCGAGTTGACCGACACGGTGTCGGATTGGAGAGCTTCATCTTGGTCGGCCTCAGCTACGCCAAGGGCGAGAGTGGCGCAACGAGTCGCAATCGCGACTACACCCCCACAGATCGCGCACGGGATCGCAAAGCACCCGAGGCCGTCTACGGTCAAAGTGCCACCTACCTGGATTTTCTTGAACGGGACGTTCTTCCTCTGGTCGACAGCCGGTATCGAACTGAACCCAAGCGTCGCATTTTCGTAGGCCATTCATATGGCAGCCTTCTCGGGCTGCAAGCCCTGCTGGAGCGGCCCAACATTTTCAGCCACTACATTCTCGGAAGCCCATCCTTCTGGTTTGATCAAGAACAACCCTTCGTCGCGCTCAAGCACCACACCCAAACTTCCCGCGATCTGGTCGGCAAAGTGCGCTTCTACGTGGGTGGGCTCGAGCAACCTACACGCACTCGACCCGACGAAATGAACATGGTGGCGCTGATGAATCGCTACGTGACTGCACTGCGCGCGCGGCACTGGCGCGGACTGGATGTAAAGGCGACCGTCCTAGACGGGGAGGATCACGCCACTGTGTTTCCACGACTGGTCACTCAGGGTCTGATTTGGGCATTGCCGAAGCAAGATTGAAGATGCACGTCATCATCACAATGATGCGGCTCATCCCTTCAATCGAGGTATGCCCTGACAAGCCGAGTCACGCCTCTCATCTCAAACGTTAGGCTTATCAGAGAAAGTCATCCAGTGAAGTTCCAGCCCAACTATCGCGTTCAGGCGCTTGGAGGCAACGATGTTGCTGCCATGCGGGAAATGCTCGCCACATTTGGGGAGGCCTTTGACGATGAACAAACCTACAGGCAGGCTCAGCCAGATGACACCTACCTCCAAGAGTTGCTATCGAGCCCATCGTTCATTGCCATCGCTGCGTTGTCAGAAGCAGCCGTTGTCGGTGGGCTTGCAGCGTATGTACTTCCCAAGTTCGAGCAAGCTCGCTCCGAGATTTACATCTACGATCTGGCCGTCCTGGAAAGCCACCGTCGCCAGGGCATTGCCACCGCACTGATTGCCGAGCTTCAGAAGCTGGCCACAGCCAAAGGCGCTTACGTCATCTTTGTTCAAGCCGATCACGGCGACGCTCCGGCGATCGCGCTGTACACCAAGCTCGGAGTTAGAGAGGATGTTCTTCATTTCGACATTCAGCTTGGCGAAGGCGGTGCCTGACCGGTGGATCGAAAAGATGTGCCCCGGAAGGGCACGGTACGCCTCTCATCTCAAACCTTGGATTGCACGAAAGCCACTTCGATGCAGCTCTTTCGGCTACTTTGCTTTTCCGCTTTTCCGCTTTTCACTTTGATCTTTGGTTCGCATCGGCCATCGTGGCGCGGCTCCGATCTCGACCGCCTTCCCACTCGTTCAGCCCTGGCCAGTCATGCCGAATCACTGTGCGTGGTCCTTCAGTACCCGCATGATTTCCTTCTGCGCATGCTTCCTGCGTACTTCCTTCAGCAGACTCCGCAGCTTGGGCTCATTCCGGTCGCGCTGAATAGCCTTATCTGGGGCATCGTCCTTTCCGTCCTGTGGTACCTACTGTCTGCCAGAAGAAGAGGATTCACATGCCATTGCTCATCTCCTATGGAACCTTGCATCCAGAGAATTTTCAACTCACGACCTTTGGCAGGCTTCTCGTTGGACATGAAGATGCCCTCGTCCGGCTTGAGCAGTCCATGGTCAAAATCGTAGATCAAGCGGTCGTGGCGACCTCTGGGAACCGCAGCATCCGATCATCGAACTCACCGGCGACGCGGCAAACCGAGTGCCCGGTACGGGCTTTTAAATCAGCTCGCCCTGGGCGAGCACGCCTGGGTTGATATCGATGCCCAGTTTGCTCGACGCGAGTAAGGCCTGGACAGCGCGAGCCTAACCCTTTGCAGGGACAGTCATAGTCAACAGCGTGTTTTGACATTGTCAAGCTGAACCAGCTTTCGTTATCGATGCAGCACGTGTGGTCCGA
>CAHJWV010000354.1 GCA_903643055.1 Burkholderiales bacterium
GTTCAGACGTGTGCTCTTCCGATCTGTGCTGGGTACTAGCGGCGCAGCAGTGATGCTCGGGTTGATGCGCTGGCAGGCGCGGGTTGATGCCGATTTGCATGAAAGCGATGAACGCTGGGCCTGGGCTGCCGAAGCCTCGCGCATCGGCCTGCTTGATTGGAATGTGGAGACCGACGAAGTTGTGCTGGATGCCCGCGCGGCAGCACTCTACGGCCTGCCGCAAGGGCCCGAGCACCGGGCCGCGGAGCAACTGGCCCGCGACTGCGTTCACCCGGCAGATTCAGGCCGCTTGCGCAAGGCCTTGCGCAATGCGATCACTGCGCTGGAGCCCGTGGTGATCCGCTACCGCGTACTGCATGCCGATGCCAGCGAGCATCGGCTGGAGTTGAGCGCCCACGTGCGCACCGATCACCGCGGGTTGCACATGATCGGCATCCTGCGTGACATCGGCGACGACATGCGGGCCGCGCAACTGCTGCTCGACAAGGAGGCGGCCGAGCGGGCCAACCGCGCGAAGGGGGAATTCCTGTCGCGGGTCAGCCATGAGCTGCGCACACCGCTGAACAGCGTGCTGGGCTTTGCCGAGCTGATGCAGACCGACGAGTCCGAGCCGCTGAGCGACGCGCAGCGCCAGCGCATGCAGCAGATCTGGGACGGTGGCCGCCACCTGCTGGCGCTCGTCAACGACATCGTGGACCTGACGCGGCTCGAAGACGGCCAGCCGCTGTTGACGCTGCAACACCTGGACCCCGCGCCGCTGCTGCGCTCGGCCTTGAAGAAGATGCAGCCGCTGGCGCTGGCACAGAAGATATCGCTGGAATGCGGCTTTCTCGGCGACGCCATTCGTGTTCATGCGGACCAGCGCCGGTTGGAGCAGGTGCTGGTCCATTTGCTGACCAACGCGATCCTCTACAACCGGCCCAGCGGCAAGGTCAGCGTGGCGCTGTCCGATGAAGGCGAGCAGGCGGTGATCACCGTGCGCGATACCGGCATCGGCATGAATGCCGATCAGCTGGCCCAGCTGTATCAGCCCTTCAATCGCCTGGGTGCGGAGCTGACGCAGATCAAGGGCAGCGGCCTGGGCCTTGTCATCTCGCAGCAACTGGTCAAACGCATGGGCGGCAGCCTCGCGGTGAACAGCCAGCCGGGCGTGGGCAGCAGTTTCAGCGTGCGTTTGCCGGCGCGGCCGGTGCCGGCCACAGCGCCGAGCACGCACACCGAAATTGCTTGAGCGTGCCGGTCTTCAACGCGGGAGGCGCATCCAGCGTTCGCGTTCGGCCGTTTGGTACCCGCGCGGGATCGACCCCAGCAGCCGCTGTGTGTATTCCTGCTGCGGCTGGTCGAGGATCTGCTCGACGCTGGCCTGCTCCACGACTTCGCCGTCTTTCATCACCAGCACTTCATCGGCCATGAAGCGCACAACGGCCAGGTCGTGGCTGATGAAGATGTAGGCCAGGCCGAGTTCGTCCTGCAGATCCTTCAGCAGGTTCAGCACCTGCGCCTGCACCGAGACATCGAGCGCGCTGACGGCCTCATCGAGCACCAGCAGTTCGGGGTCGAGCGTCAGGCAGCGCGCGATGGCCACGCGTTGCCGTTGGCCACCGGAAAACTCATGCGGGTACTTGTGCATCGCGCTGTCGTCGAGGCCCACCTTGGCCAGCAGCGCGCGGGCGCGGCCTTGCCGTTCGGCTTCATTGGCGCCGATGCCATGGATGGTCATCGGCTCGACCAGGGTCTGGCCGATCGTGAAGCGCGGGTTCAGCGACGCATACGGGTTCTGGAACACGACCTGAATGCGCTTGCGCATGGGCAGCATCTCGCGCTTCGATAAAGCCAGCAGATCGCGGCCATCGAACATCGCCTGCCCGCCGGTGGGACCGCTGCTCAGCTCGTGCAGGCGCAGCAAGGTCAGCCCCATCGTGGTTTTGCCCGAGCCCGATTCACCGACCACGCCCAGCGTGTGGCCGCGCTGGAGCCGGAAGCTCGCGCCCTTGACCGCGCGAAACTCCTTGCGGCCGAACACGCCGCTGCGCAGCCAGAAGCTCTTCGTCATCGCGTTGACTTCGATCACCGTCGGCTCGGCCGGGTTTTTGGCTTTGCCCAGCGAAGCGGCCGGCCGGCCGGCGATGTGGTCGTCGATCACCATCAGCCGCGGGCTGCGCTGATCGAGCGTGGGCCGACACGCCAGCAGCGCACGGGTGTAGGCGTCTTGCGGCTGCGCGAAGATGCCAGCCACCGGCCCCTGCTCGCGCACCGTGCCGTGGCGCATCACCACCACGTGGTCCGCGATTTCGCCGACCACGCCCAGGTCGTGGCTGATGAACAGCATGCTCATGCGGTGCTTTTCTTTCAGCCGCGCGAGCATGTCGAGAATCTGGCGCTGGATCGTCACATCGAGCGCGGTCGTCGGCTCATCGGCGATCAGCAGCTTTGGCTCGCAAGCCAGCGCCATCGCAATCATCACCCGCTGCTGCTGACCGCCTGACAGTTCATGAGGATGAACCGTCAGCCTGCGCCTCGGTTCCGGCAGGCCGACTTCGACCAGCAGCTCTTCGGCGCGCGCCAGCGCCTGCCGCGGGCTGAGCCCGAGGTGCTTGATCAGCGGCTCGCAGATCTGCTGGCCGACGGTGAGCACCGGATTCAGCGAGGTCATCGGGTCCTGGAACACGCAGGCAATCTCGCGGCCGCGCAGTTGCTGCAGTTCGGGCCGCGTGGCAGCCAGCATGTCGCGGCCCTGAAAGCTGATGCGGCCTTCGCGCTCGGCGTTGGCCGGCAGCAGGTTCAGGATCGACATCGCGGTGACGCTCTTGCCCGAACCCGACTCGCCCACCAGCGCGACCGTCGTGTTCTCCGGCACCTCGAAACTGACGCCCACGGCCTCGCTGCCGCTGCCACGGCCCACCGCCTGGGCCCGCTGCATGACACCGCCTTCGGTGCCCATGCGGAATGAAACGCGCAAATCCTGGATCGACAGCAACATCATTCGAGCCCGCGAAGTTTCGGATCGAGCGCATCGCGCAGCGCATCGGCAAAGAGCGCGAACGCGGTGACGAAGACCGCCATGAACGCGGCCGCAGCAACCAGTTGCCACCAGTGGCCGAGGATCAGCTCGCTCTGCGCTTCTGCGAGCATCGTGCCCCAGCTGACCTGGTCGACCGACACGCCGAGGCCGAGGTAGCTCAGGATCACCTCGGCCTTGATGAAGCCGACGACGTGGATCGACAGCTGCACCAGCACGACATGGCTGACGTTGGGCAGGATGTGGCGGAACATGCGCGAAGCCACGCTCGCGCCGATCGCTTCGGCCGAGCGCACGTAATCGCGCACCGCATGCTTGATGAACTCGGCACGCACCAGCCGGTAGATGCCGGTCCAGCCGGTCAAGGACAGAATTAGCACGATCGACGGCACGCCCTTCGGGATGATCGCGCCATTGCGGTTGAGCACTGCGGCGAAGGTGAAGATCAACAGGATGGTCGGGATCGAGGTGAACACGTTGTAGATCCACTCGAAGACATCGCCGACCTTGCCGCCGAAGAAGCCGCTGACTGCGCCGGTTGCGGTGCCGATCAGCGTGGCCACCAGCGCAGCCAGCACGCCGACCATGATCGAGATCTCGGCGCCTTTGACCGCCTTGGCGAGCACGTCGCGGCCGAAGCGGTCGGCGCCGAAGGGCAGCGAGTCGGCCTTCACCGTTTCGGTGGTCTTGAGCTTGGCGGCACGCTCGGCCCATTCCTGATAGCGCGGGGCGAGCGGGTCCACTTCCGAAATGTCAACGTTCGGCCGGCCGGGCTCGACGCTTTGGCGCGCCTCGGCCTTTTGGGCCTCGCCGGCAAAGCTCGGTGGTGCATTGGGCACCGCGACTTCGCGCTGCCAGTCGCTCGCAACCCAGCCGAGGCCGGCGGCGATCACTAGCAGGCCGAAGGCCAGCACGATGGCCAGCGAGGCAAGGCCGACACGGTCGCTGCGAAAGCGCTTCCAGGCCGCGGCCCAGACGCCTTTGGAGGCCGTGGGGCCGGGAGACACCGGCAGGGAAGAAGGCAACACGGTACTCATCGCAACACCACCCGGGGATCCACGAATTTGTAGAGCACGTCGGTCAACAGGTTGACCACCATCGTGATGACGGCGGTGTAGATCGTCATGGCCTGGATGACCGGGTAGTCGCTGCGGTTCACTGCCAGCAGCAGCTCACGGCCGATGCCGGGAATCGAGAAGAAGGTTTCGAGCAGGAACGAGCCCAGGAAGAGGCCCGGCAGCATCACCGAGATGTTGGTGAGGATCGGAATCAGCGCGTTGCGCAGCACGTGCTCGAGCAGCACCGTGGTCTCCGTCAGGCCCTTGGCGCGTGCGGTGCGCACGTAGTCCTGGCCGATCTCATCAAGGAAGAAGCTGCGGTACAGCCGCATCTGCGGCGCGAGACCCACCAGCACTGCAAGCAGCACCGGCAGCGGCGTGTAGACGGCCAGGTTGGTCGCGAGGCTGTCGCTCCAGCCCTGCACCGGGAACAGGCCGAGCTGAAACGCGAACAGGTACTGGCCGACGATCACGTAGACCAGAAACGAGATCGACAAGGCCACGGTGCTGACGATCATCAGCAGCCGGTCAGTCAGCGAACCTCGGAGGTAAGCCACCGTCATTGCAAACGGGATCGCGAGCAACACTTCGAGGATCAGGATCGGCACCATCACCGTCAAGGTGGCTGGCAGCCGGGTCGCGAAAAGATGCGACACGCTCTCGTTCGTTGCCCAGCTCTTGCCCCAGTCGAAGGTGACGATCTGCTGCACAAAGATCCACAGCTGCTCCCAGACCGGCTTGTTGAGGCCGAGCTGCTCGCGGATCACGTTGATCTGCTCGGCGCTGGAGTTCATGCCACCGAGAATTTCGGCCGGGTCATCGCCGAAGTACTTGAACAGGAAGAACACCAGCAGCACCACGCCGACCAAGGTCGGAATCATTTGCCACAGGCGCCGTATCAGATAGGCCGCCATGTTGTGTGAACGCTCCTGGAGAAGCTGTCGATGGGGGGCTGTGTCTGCGCCAGCCGCTCCGATCGTTCCTGAACCCTGAAAATTCGCGCGAGTCTACGGCAGGCGGCGTTGCGTCTCATCACATACCGCACGTGCGTACAGTCTCAAAGCAACCGGCATGCCCTTGATTCAAGAGGCCTGGCGTCATCGCCCGTAGACTTTGCGCCGCTGCCGCAAGGGTTTTGGCTCGCTGCACGCAGGTGATCGAGCGGCGATTTCAAAGAACGACAGTGGGGCCTCTGCTGGAGCTGGAACGTGAAGACGATGATTCGAACGGTGTGCGTTGCGATGGCTTGGGTGATCGCGATCAGCAGTGGGGCCATCGCGCAGGCAGTCGATGGGGCACCCGCCTCGTCCAAGCCGAAGACGCTGCGCTTCGCGATCCGCGTGGCCGAGACCGGGTTTGACCCGGCGCAGATCTCCGACCTGTACTCGCGCAACGTCGCTGCTGCGATTTTCGATGCGCCCTTGCAATGGGAGTTTCTCGCGCGGCCGGTGCGTTACCGGCCGAACACCTTGAGCGAGTTGCCGGAGATCAGCGCCGACTTCAAGACCTTCACCTTCCGCATCAAGCCAGGCATCTATTTCGCTGACGACCCGGCCTTCAAGGGCCAGCGCCGCGAGTTGGTTGCGGCCGACTATGTGTACTCGTGGAAGCGCCCCTACGACCCGCGCTGGAAGAGCCCGAACCTTTACATCCTCGAATCGGCGCAGCTTCTCGGCCTGAACGAGCTTCGCCAGCAAGTGCTGAAGGAAAAGAAGCCCTTCGACTACGACCGCGACGTGCCGGGCCTGCGCGTGCTCGACAAATACACCTTCCAGCTGCGCACCGCCGAGCCAAACCCGCGGCTCTTGATGCAGTTCGCCGACAGCTCGGTGTGGGGCGCGGTGGCGCGTGAGGTCGTCGAGGCCTATGGCGACAAGATCATGGAGCACCCGGTCGGCACTGGGCCGTTCAAGCTGGCCGAATGGCGACGCGCTTCGAAGATGGTGCTGGAACGCAACCCCGGCTTTCGAGAAACGATTTATGACGAAGACGCGCCCGCTGAAGATCCGCTTGCGCAAGCGGCCGTGGCGAAGCTGAAGGGCCGCCGCCTGCCAATGATCGACCGCGTCGAGATTTCGGTGATCGACGAGAACCAGCCGCGCTGGCTCGCCTTCCTGAACGGCGACTTCGATCTGCTCGAAGACGTACCGGCCGAGTTTTCCGACATCGCAATTCCGAATAACCAGCTCGCGCCCAACCTGCGCAAGCATGGCGTGCAGATGGTTCGTTATGCCCGGGCCGACATCTCCCAGACCTTCTTCAACATGGAAGACCTGGTCGTCGGCGGCTACACGCCGGAGAAGGTGGCGCTGCGCCGCGCGATCTCGCTGTCGGTCGACATCGACCGCGAGATCCGGCTCGTCCACAAGGGCCAGGCCGTGCCGGCGCAGGGCGTGATCGGGCCCGGCACCTGGGGCTACGACGCGGCGCTCAAGACGGAGGCCAGCGGCTACGACCCGGCCCGCGCGCAGGCTCTGCTCGACCTGATGGGCTATGCCGACCGCGACGGCGACGGCTGGCGCGAGCAGCCCGATGGCTCGCCGCTGTTGTTGCAGATCGCGACCCAGCCCGACCAGCGATCACGCCAGCTGGATGAGCTGTGGCGCAAGAGCCTGGCGGCGATCGGGCTGCGGGTGGAATTCAAGCCGGCGAAATGGCCGGAGAACTCGAAGGCATCGGCCGCCGGCAAGCTGATGATGTGGAACTACGGCTGGTCGGCCAACATCCCCGATGGCGATACCTTTCTCGCGCTCGGCGTGGGCTCCGGCAAGGGGCAGGTCAACCGCTCCCGCTTCGATTTGCCGGCCTATAACGCGCTGTATGCCAAACAGGCCGTGATGCCCGACGGCCCGCAGCGCCAGGCCGTGATGCTGGAGGCCCAGAAGCTGCTGGTGGCCTACGTGCCTTTCAAGATCCATGTGCACCGCGTGTACACCGACCTCGTGCAGCCCTGGGTCATCGGCTACCACCGCAATGTGTTCTTGCGTGAGGCGTGGCGATGGATCGACATCGACCTCGAAATGCAAAAAAAGGCCCGCCGATGAGACATGACCCGATGCCACCGAAGCATTTCCGTGAATGCGATCTGCAGGCGCGGCCTGCGACAGCCTTGCCGAGCGCGCACCGGTCGGCCCGGTGCCGCACCTGGCTCGGCGTTGGGGCCGTGGCGGCTGCGGCCTGGCTGGGATGTGTGCCGTTGGCCGAGGCGGCAGACACCGCGGCCAATGTCGCACCCCCACCGTCCCATGCGTCACTGAAGACGTTGCGTTATGCGTTTCCGATCGCCGAGACCGGCTTCGACCCGGCCCAGATCAACGACCTCTATTCGGCAACCATTTGCGCCCACATATTCGATGCGCCGTATACCTACGATTACCTGGCGCGGCCGTTCCTGATCCGGCCCAACACTGCAGCCGCGATGCCGGAGTCGGCTGACGATTTCAAGACCTGGACCATCCGCCTGAAGCCTGGCGTCTATTTCAGCGACGACCTGGTGTTCAAGGGCCGCAAACGCGAACTGGTGGCGCAGGACTATGTCTATTCGATCAAGCGCCTCTTCGACCCGGCCTTGAAGAGCCCGCGCTATTCGGGCTTCAGCGAAGAGAAGATCCTGGGCCTGGAAGCGCTGCGCGATGCGGCCCTGAAGACCCAGAAGCCTTTCGACTACAACAAGGAGATCGAAGGGCTGCGCGCGATCGACCGCTACACGCTGCAGGTGAAGCTTGCGCAGCCGCGGCCGCGCTTTGTCTACCGGCTCACGCACAGCGGCATTGTCGGCGCGGTGGCGCGGGAGGTCATCGAGGGCTACCCCGGCCTGTCGATGGAACACCCGGTGGGCACTGGGCCGTTCCGGCTTAGCTCATGGCGCCGCAATTCAAAGATGGTGCTCGATCGCAACCCGAACTTTCGCGACGAGTTCTACGACGCCCAACCGAATGCCGATGACGCCGAAGGCCAGGCGCTGCTGCTGCGCTTGAAGGGCCGGCGCCTGCCGATGGTCGACCGCGTCGAGATCGGCGTGATCGAAGAGGCACAACCGCGCTGGCTGGCCTTCTACAACCGCGACTTCGATTTGATGTTCGGGCTGCCGCCGGAGTTTGCCAACCTGGTCGTGCCGCATGGCCACATTGCGCCCCATCTCGCGAAGCGTGGCGTGCAACTGCACCGCAGTCTCGGCGCCGACCGCGCCTACATGTACTTCAACATGGAAGACCCGTTGGTCGGCGGCTATACCGCCGACAAGGTGGCTTTGCGCCGCGCGCTCGCACTGGCCAGCGACGTGCAACGCGAGATCGACATCATTCGACGCGGCCAGGCCATTCGCGCCCAGACCATCATGTCTCCGCATACCTATGGCTATGACCCGGTAGCGCGAACCGAGAATGGCGTCTATGACCTGGCCCGCGCCGAAGCCCTGCTGGACCTGTACGGCTACATCGACCGCGATGGCGATGGCTGGCGCGATCAGCCCAACGGCCAGCCGCTGATTCTGCAGTACGCCAGCCAGCCCAGCTCCACTGATCGCCAATACGACGAACTGTGGAAGCGCGACATGAACGCCGTTCACCTGCGCACCGAGTTCAAGGTGGCAAAGTGGCCGGAGCAGCTGAAGAAGGCCCGTGCCGGCCAGCTGATGATGTGGATGCTGGCGCAAAGTGCCGAGTCGCCGGATGTGCTTGACGGCTTCGAGATGGTTTACGGCCCGGCCGCGGGTGGCCAAAACCTGGCCCGCTTCAAGCTGCCGCAGTTCGATGCCCTCTATGAGCGGCTGCAGACCTTGTCGGATAGCCCCGAGCGGTTGGCGCTGGTGGCCGAGGCCAACAAGCTGCTGACGGCCTACATGCCGCAGAAGTACAACGTGAACCGCATTCAGAACGATCTCGCCCAACCCTGGCTGATCGGCTATCGCCGCCCGCCGTTTGCCAACAGGTTCTGGCAGTTCGTCGACATCGACGACAGCCGCAGGCCGGCGCCCTGAGTCGTCAAAGGCTGGATGCGGCGCTGCCTACAGCGGCAGCTCGGTGAAGTAGCGCCCGCCGTGATAGATCAGTGGCAGCGCGCCTTCGCGGCGCTCGCAGCGCTCGACCTCGCCGACGA
>CAHJWV010000355.1 GCA_903643055.1 Burkholderiales bacterium
ATGATGAAAGAGTGGACCCAGGCCGATCTCGCCGAGCGAGCGGGCATCACGCGCAAGTCGATGAATGCCATCGAAGCGGGCCGCATGGTGCCTTCGGTATGGCTGGCGTTGAAGCTGGCTCAAGCCCTGAACACCACGGTGGAAGAACTGTTTTTCATCGAGTGATGTCGCGCTGGCAAAGGCTTGATTTGCCAAGGCGCCCGCGCCATCGAGCAAAAATCGGCGCACAGGGGAAAGCCTGAATGCCGCAGCGATGTAGCGATGTAGCGGCCAGAGCGATGTAGCGGCCGATGACACAGTCAATGCCAACCGGCGCGCAGCAAAGGGGGCAGCGAAGCCGCAAGCAGCGTGACGCCGGAGGCAGTCAATAGACCGAGCACCACTTTGCGAAACGCGGCTTCGGACAATCCGACATACAGGCGCCCGCCGAGCAACACGGGCAACAGCAGCGCGGGTGCCACGACCGCCAGCATCGGCAGCATGTCGCGCGTCACGATGCCGCGCGCCAAGTACACCCCCATCGTCACCAGCAAGGCAGAGAGGTTGAAGTTCTGGATGATCGCGCGCTGCTCGTCCCTGCCAAAGCCTCGCAGCGTGCACCACAGTGTCGGCGCAATGCCGGTGAAGCCACCCAGGCCACCCATCACGCCGCCGATGCCACCGACGAGCGCATCGGCCCATTTGCCGCCGGCAGTGATCTTCGGAAGCCGGCTCGCGTAAAGCATGGCCGGGCAAAACAGCACCCGCAGGCCGCCGAGCACGGCCTTGAAAATCCGCACATCCAGCCAAGGCAGCACCGCAACCCCGATCGGGATGCCGACCAGGCCACCGAGCAAAAATGGAAGCAGGCGGCGCAGATCGAAGCCGCGCCGCACTGTCACTGCCGAGATCACCTGCCCGGTGAGCGAACCGAAGACTGCGAGCGTCGCGGCCAGCTGACGCTCCAAAAACCAGACCCAGACCGACATCGCGGTCATGCCAAACGCAAAGCCGGACAGCCCTTGAACAAAACCCTCCAACACGGCGCCCGGAGCCACTGCAAAAAGGATGTCGTCCACGGCCTGCTGGCGATCCGAATGAATGAGGAGGGGAGAAAGGCGGTGCGATCGTCCGCTTGACTAGCCAAGCCTAGACAAGCGGCGCAGCTGCCGCCGGGCCAGCATTCCGCGTCAGCGCGTCACGCCGTTTCAGCGCCGCTCCGGCAGCGGAATGAATTCGGTCTCGCCCGGTACGCGGTCGAAGGCTTGCGCCGCCCAATCGTCGGCGGCCTGGGCGATGCGCTCCTTGCGGCTGGAAACGAAGTTCCACCACATGAAGCGGTGGCCGAGCGGCTCGCCGCCGATCAGCATCACCCGTGCGCCCTGCGGCGCATGCAGGCGATGCTGAACACCGGGCACCAGCACCACCATCTCGCCGGGCGGCACCGGTTTGCCATCCAACATGAAACCCTGGTCGATGCCATACAGCGCGCGCTCCGGCGCCGCATCGGGCACCGTCAGCCAGCTGCCGGGTGACAGCTGCAGGTCGGCGTACAAGGTTTGTGACAGCGTCTTGACCGGCGAGCTCAGCCCGAAGGCGCTGCCGATCAGCAAGCGGATGTCAACCCCATCTTCACGCAGCGGCGCGAAGGCATCGGCCGAGGTGTGCGAGAAGCTCGGCGGGTCTTCTTCGTTCTCGACCGGCAAAGCCGCCCACAACTGCAGGCCGTGGCTGCGCCGCGCCACCGCGCGCAGATCGTCGGGCGTGCGCTCCGAATGGACGATGCCGCGGCCCGCCGTCATCCAGTTGATCGCACCCGGCTCGATGCGCTGCACGACGCCGGTGCTGTCGCGGTGCATGATCGCGCCCTCGAACAGATAGGTCACGGTCGCCAGGCCGATGTGTGGATGCGGGCGTACATCGTGGTCGTCGCTCGGTTGCGCAGTGATGGGCCCGAAGTGATCGAAGAAGAGAAACGGGCCGACCGCCTGCCGTTGCGCCGCCGGCAACGTGCGCCGCACGATGAAGCCTCCACCCAGGTCTTTGGTGTGCGAGTGCAGGTGCAGGAGTTCAGCCATGTTGCTTCCAGGTCAAGGTGTCAGTAAAGGTCATGGGCCAGTTTAGGTGCGTCGCCGAGGGGCGAGGCGCCGCGCTTAAAATTCGCCCTTCTCCGGATTACCCGAAAGCCTTCCATGAGCCTCAAATGCGGCATCGTGGGTTTGCCCAATGTCGGCAAATCCACCCTCTTCAACGCGCTGACGAAAGCAGGCATCGCGGCGGAGAACTATCCGTTCTGCACCATCGAGCCCAATGTGGGCATCGTCGAGCTGCCCGACCCGCGGCTCACCGCGCTGTCGGAGATCGTCAAGCCCGAGCGCATCGTGCCGGCGATCGTCGAGTTCGTTGACATCGCGGGCCTGGTGGCTGGGGCCTCCAAGGGCGAAGGCCTGGGCAACCAGTTCCTCGCGCACATCCGCGAAACCGATGCGATCGTCAACGTCGTGCGTTGCTTCGAAGACGAGAACGTGATCCACGTGGCCGGCAAGGTCGACCCGATCGCCGACATCGAAGTGATCCAGACCGAGCTGTGCCTGGCCGACCTCGGCACGGTCGAGAAGGCCGTCCATCGTGCGCAAAAGCTCGGCCGCGCGGGCGATAAGGAAGCGCTGAAGCTGGTCGACGTGCTGGTCAAGGTCGAAGCAGCGCTCAACGAAGCCAAGCCGGTGCGCTCGCTGAACCTCGGCAAGGACGATCTCGCGCTGATCAAGCCGCTGTGCCTGATCACCGCCAAGCCGGCGATGTTCGTTGGCAACGTCGATGAAGGTGGCTTCGAGAACAACCCCTTCCTCGACAAACTGCGCGCCTACGCAGACGGCCAAAAAGCACCGGTGGTAGCCATCTGCGCCAAGACCGAGGCCGAGCTGTCGGAGATGGACGATGCCGACCGCCTGCTGTTCCTGCGGGAAATGGGCCAAAGCGAGCCAGGCCTGAACCGCCTGATCCGCGCTGCGTTCTCGCTGCTGGGCCTGCAGACTTACTTCACCGCTGGTGTGAAGGAAGTGCGCGCCTGGACCATCCACATCGGCGACACCGCACCGCAAGCTGCCGGCGTGATCCACACCGACTTCGAACGCGGCTTCATCCGCGCGCAGACCATTGCCTTCGACGACTTCATTGCCTTCAAGGGCGAGCAAGGCGCCAAAGACCACGGAAAGATGCGCGCCGAAGGCAAGGAATACATCGTCAAGGATGGCGACGTGCTGAACTTCCTGTTCAACGTCTGAGTCGAGCCGAAGCCGGGGCGCGGCGACAGCGCTTCGGCGCTCACTCGCGCGTCGGCCTCTGCTTTGCCGAGCGCCGATCCGGCGGCTGAAAGTCGGGCAGCTTCGGCATGCGCGGCAGCAGGTTCAGCAGGCCGACGATGGCGCGCATCTGCCACGGGAAGGCGCAGACCGGCTCGCCGGCATCGATGGCTTTCAGCATGCGCGTGACCGCTTCGCCTTCCGGCATCAGGAAAGGCTTGTGGCGGGCATCGCCACCGTTGAGTTCACGCAGGCGGCCGGTGTCGACATAACCCGGTATCACCGCGGTGACTGAAATGCCGAACGGTGACAGGGCCTTGCGATAAGCCGCGCACAGGCTGAGTACCGAGCGCTTAGTCGCGCCATACACCGAGGCACCGGGGTAGTCTTTCAGCAGCCCCGCCATCGATGAGATCGCCGCAATGCGGCCGTGGCCTTGCGTCAACATGCGCGCGGCCCCCGCCTCCAGCGCATGCGACAGGCCGCTGACGTTGGTGCGCAGCATCTGCAAGGTGGCAGCCTCATCGAGGGCATGCGAACGGCTGTTGACGTATTGGCCGGCCGTCACGGCCAACAACGCCAGCGCCGCACCCGGCCCGCCGGCGTTTGCGACGACACGGCGCACCGCTTCGGCATCGCCCACATCGAGCGCCACCGCGCTCAGCATCGGGTGCCGGGCCGCTGGGCGGGCCTGCAGCGCCGTCAGGTCCCGCCCGCACACCGTGACCGCCATGCCGCGCTGCAGGCAGCGCTCGGCCAGTGCGAAGCCGATGCCGCGCGTGCCCCCGAGGATCAATGCATGCGGGGGCTTGGGCGCCGTCATCACGCGCCTGTTTTGGGATGTGACGGCAGCAAGGCCAGCGCCGCTTTGGCGCGCCGATGGCCTTCATCGAACTGAGCTTGGATGAGCCGGCGGTAGTCGGCTTCGTCTGCCGATGTGCTCAGGCTCAGCCGCAAGCGGCCGGCCGCAAAGTGCAGCTTCGGGCTCAGCGCGGGCGTCAGCAGATCGTCGACACCCCGGTGATCGATGCGCAGCGCGGCAGGCAGCCGATGGATCTGGCGCTGGCGCCTGCGCGCATCGATGCCCAGCACCGAGCGCCATGCTGCGGCAAAGGTCCAGGGCTCGAACAGGCTCTTGCGATCGATCCAGACTTCATCGGCCAACTCCGCAGCAAGTTCGCCCGGCAGCAAATCCACCGCGCCACCCAACCAGCGTGCGCCCGCCGCTTCGGCCGCCGGCAGATAGATCATGTCGGTCATCGAGATGCGCACGGCATCTTGCAGGCTCAGCGCCGAGGTATCGGCCACGGCCATCACCGGCGCGATTGCCGAACCCGCATGCGGGCCCGTGCCTACGGCCGATGGCGCATCGGCCAACAGCGCACAGGCGCGCGCCGGGCCGATCGCCACCGGCTGCAGCAAGCGGCGGCCGGCACGCGGCTGGCCGATGTGGGCCGCGTCGTACATCAGGCGCGCGCCCAGCACCACTGCATCGGGGCCGGCGCCATCGTGCCGCCAATGCAGCTCGGGCCACGGGCCTTCCACCTTGAACAAGGCATCGCGGTCGAGGTCGGGCAC
>CAHJWV010000356.1 GCA_903643055.1 Burkholderiales bacterium
GCGATGAAGTGCGCGGTTTCGGTCTTGCTCATGCCCGCCGTGGGCTCGTCGAGCAGGATCACGCCGGCGCCGCCGGCGATGGTCACGCCGATCTCGAGCGCGCGCTGCTCGGCGTAGGTGAGGTTCACCGCCAGCACGTCGCGCTTGCGCTCCAGGCCGACCTGCCGGACCAGCTCTTCGGTGCGCTCGTTGGCATCGTCGAGGTTCGAGAGAAAGCGCAGGAAGGTGTAGCGGTAGCCCAGGCTCCACAGCACGCCGCAGCGCAGGTTCTCGAACACGCTGAGCTTGGGGAAGACGTTGGTGATCTGGAAGCTGCGCGCCAGCCCCAGCCGGTTGATCTCGTAAGGCTGCTTGCCGTCGATGCGCTGGCCGTTCAGCAGCACCTCGCCGCTGGTCGGTGCGAGCCGGCCGCTGATCAAATTGAACAGCGTCGATTTGCCCGCGCCGTTCGGCCCGATGATCGCGATGCGCTCGCCGGCGCTCACCGCGAGGTGGGCGCCGCGGATGATCTCGGTCTTGCCGAAGCTCTTGCGCAGGTCTTTGAGTTCGAGTGCAAAAGCCACTAGGCCGTCTCCCGCTGCTTCATCTCGGCTTCGATTTCTTCCTGCGCCTGGCCCCAGACACGGGCAAAGCGCCGGCGAACCACTTCCAGCAGCGCCACGCCGACGACCAGCACCGCCGCCGCGCCGATCCAGCTTGCCGCGCGGGTGGTGTCGAGCGCCAGGCCCATGAAGGCGACCTGCGGGCCGAGCGCGGCATTCAATTGCATGTGATAGACCATCTCGACCAGCGCCGCGGCGCCGATGGCTGCCAGCGCGCCGGTCAGGATCAGCCCGCCGTACAGCCCCCAGAAGCGATTGAACTTGCCGAACCTGGCCACGCGCAGGTTCATCATGATCAGGCTGGCGACACCTCCGGGCGCATACATCACCATGAAGAGGAACACCAGCCCGAGGTACAGCAGCCAGGCCTTCGTCAGCTCCGACAACAGCACCGAGGCGAGGACCAGCAATACCGCGCCGATGATCGGGCCGAAAAAGAAGGTGGCGCCGCCCAGGAAGGTGAACAGCAGGTATCCGCCCGAGCGCACGCCGCTCAAGCTGTCGGACGAGTTGACGATCTCGAAGTTGATGGCCGCCAGCGCGCCACCGATGCCGGCAAAAAAGCCCGCGATGATGAAGCCCAGGTAACGCACGCGCTGCGTGTTGTAGCCGATGAATTCGACCCGCTCGGGGTTGTCGCGCACCGCGTTGAGCATGCGGCCGAGCGGCGTGCCGGTGAACGCGAACATCAGGCCGGTCGAGAAGAAGCAGTAGACGGCGATCAGGTAGTACACCTGGATCTGGGGTCCGAAGCTCAGGCCCAGCCACGGCGTGCCGTAGGTGCGGTTGGTCGTCACGCCGCCCTCGCCGCCGAAAAAGCCGGGGAACATCAGCGACATGGCCGCGACCAGCTCGCCGATGCCCAGCGTGATCATGGCGAAGGTGGTGCCCGCCTTCTTGGTCGTCACATAGCCGAGCAGGATGGCGAAGAACACGCCGGCCAGGCCGCCGACGAGCGGCACCAGCATCACCGGCACCACGACGCCTCCCTTGGCGGCGGACATGTTCATCACGTGCACCGCGACGAAGGCGCCAAGCCCGGTGTAGACCGCGTGGCCGAAGCTCAGCATGCCGCCCTGCCCCAGCAGGATGTTGTAGCTCAGGCAGATGATGATGAGGTAGCCCATCTGCGACAGGATGGTGAGCGCCAGGCTGCTGCGAAACGCCAGCGGCGCCACCAGCAAGAGCAGGGCGAACGCGCTCCAGACGACGAAGCGCCCGATGTTCAGGGGCTTGAAGCGGTGGTACTCGGCGGCCGCCATCTCAACCCTCCCTCTTTCCGAGCAGCCCCTTGGGCCGGAAGATGAGGATCAGCACCAGCAGCAGGTAAGGCAGGATCGGCGCGACCTGCGCGACGCTCAATTGCAGCAGCGGGTAGCCGATGGTCTTGTCGGTGACCGTGACGCCGATCGCCTGCAGGCCCGACGCCATCGATTGGTCGATCGCCACCGCGAAGGTCTGCAGCACGCCGATGAGCAGCGACGCCAGAAAGGCGCCGGCCAACGAGCCCATGCCGCCGACCACCACCACGACGAACACGATCGAGCCGACGGCGCCGGCCATGCCGGGCTCGGTGACATAGGTGTTGCCGCCGATCACGCCGGCCAATGCGGCCAGCGCGGCACCGCCGCCGAACACCAGCATGAGCACGCGCGGCACGTTATGGCCGAGCGCTTCGACGGTGTCCGGATGCGTCAGCGCGGCCTGGATCACCAGCCCGATGCGGGTGCGCGTGAGCAGCAGCCACACCGACAACAGCATCAGCAAGGCGAGCAGCATGATGAACGAGCGCGACTTGGGAAACTGCGTGCCGTACAGCGTGAACAGCGGCCCCTGCAATTGCGGCGGCAGCCCGTAGGGCACGGTGGCGCGGCCCCACACCAGTTGCACGACCTCCAGAACCAGATAGGACAGGCCGTAGGTCACCAGCAACTCGGGCACATGCCCGAACTTGTGGACCCGCCGCAGGCTGTAGCGCTCGAACAG
>CAHJWV010000357.1 GCA_903643055.1 Burkholderiales bacterium
AGAAGCCCGTGCCGCGCCGCGCCGCTGCGGGCAGCGGCTGCGCATCGTCACCGGGCCGTGCATCGTCGGCATCGGCGAACATGCGGTCGTCTTGCGCCTGCGCGGGGTAGCTGCGGTCGAGCTGGAACTCGATCTTGCCGACCGTCACCACATCGCCCGCGACCACGCTGCGGCGCTGCTGCTTCATCTCCTCGCCATTCAGCTCCACCGCCGCAGTGCCGACCTTCTGTGCCGACACCACCAGCTCGCCGACCGTCAGCACCAGGTGCCGTGGCAACACGTCGCCGCCCGGCAGCATCACTTCGCAGTCGCCCCCCGAGCCGAGCGCATTGGCGCCGGGCTTCAAGGCAATCGTGCGGCCCTTCAGCGCACCCGTGAGAAAGCGCAGGCACCAGCCGGCCTGTGCCACCGGCGCGGCATTCATCACGACGGCGCTCACAGCTCGTCTCCCATCGGCACCGAGTCACCGTGTGATGAACGACCGGAAGGCAGCACCATGCCGCCCGAGGCTTCATGCTTCGGGCTGGCGTTGGGGCGACTGGTTGACAGGCTCGTGGGTGTGAATGCAGCCACCGTCAAAGCGCGGGCTGGGGCCGGCGTTATCGGTGCAGGTGTGAGCGGCATGGGGGGCGCCTGCAGCACCGCGGGGATTGCCGTTGCGGGCACAGGCACCGACACGGGTGCCGGCAGGCTTTGTGGCACCACCTGTGGCGTCACTTGTGGCGCGTCTTGCGGCCTCAGCGGCGCCGGCAGGGCCGGCGTCACCAGCGGCACCGGCTGCTGCGTCATCGGCGCTTTAGGCAACTCCAACGCGGGTGCAGGCACCACGGATGGTGCCGCCGCCAAGCCGCTGCGGCCCGGCACCACCAGGCGCGGCGTCAGCAGGTAGAAGCGCTCCAGCTTGTTCTGCTTCTTCTCGCTGTACTGGAACAGCTTGCCCAGCACCGGAATGCTCGACAGCACCGGCACGCCGGAGGTGGCATTGGTCTTTTCCTCCGACGAATAGCCGGCGATCAACAGGCTGGTCCCTTCGTCGATCAGCGCCTGGGTGTTCACGGTGCGCCGCCGCACCACCGGTATCTTGTCGACCGCGCTGCTGCTCAGGTCGCCGTCTTCAATGTCGATCGACATCATCACGCCGCGCGCCGTGCTCTCGTCAACGATCAAGGGCGTCACACGCACCGAGGTGCCCGCCGTGACCTTGAACAGGCTCGCATCCTGGAAGCCGTCGACCCGCACATAGAACTCGCTCAGGTTCTCCAGCACCGCCTCGGTGTTGTCGAGCGTCAGCACCTTGGGCCGCGCCAGGAAGTTGGCATCGCCTTTTTGCGCCAGCGCATTCACCCGTGCCAGCAGGTAGTTGCGCGCGTCATGGCCAATGGCGGCGGTGAACAGCGCGCCGAGCGGCGTGGTCGACTGGCCATTGCCATCGATGCCAGCCACCTGCGAGCCCTCGCCGGTGGCGCCGCCCCAGCTGAGCGCGGGCCGGTCGCCGCGGCCGGTCTGCAGGTCACCGTGGCGGCCATGCAGGCGCCAGTCGACCCCCAGGCTATCGAAGGTGTCGCTGCTGATGTCCATGATGGTGACCTCGATCTCCAGCAGGCGCGGGCGCACATCCATCGCCGCGATCAACCGCGCGTACTGCGCCATGCGCTCGGGCACGTCGCGCACCAGCACCGCGTTCATGCGGGTATCGGCCTGGAACTGCGGCAGCTCGCCGCTGGCATAGCTGCTGGCGATCTCGCCGCCCTCGCCTGCATCGATGCCCGGCATCTCGATCTTGGGCGCATTGACCGTCTCGCCCGACGACAGCTTGAGCTGCCGGTTCGCGCCGACCGCAAAGGTCGAGGGCCGCCGCCCGCCGCCCGCGCCTGCCGAGGCATGGCCGCCATGGCCACCACCGCTGCGCCCATACAAACTGCGCAGCACATTGGCCACGCCGGGGATGGCTGTTTCGCGCCCCGCGCGGTTGATCTTGAAATCGGCGGCCCAGGCGAACTTCAGCGGGAACAGCTGGATCTCGGCACCGTCGGTCTGCGCGCTGCGCTGGTCCACCAGCCGCACCGTCTGCTTGACCAGCTCCACATAGCGCTTCGGGCCCGTCACATGCACGCTGCCATCGCGCTCGCTGATGACCAGCGGGAAGCGCCGGTCAATGATCTGCAGGCGGGCCAGCGTGTCCGACAGGCGGGCCGCATTGCCCGGCGTCACCGCCATCATCTCGCTGCGCGCCTCGGCGATCGGGTCGATGAAGAGGTAGGCACCGTCGTAGTACCAGCTCAGGCCGTTGGTGGCGCACAGGCTGTTCAGGATGTTGAGCGGCGCCGCCACGAACTTGCCGCTGATGGTGCCGGCGATCTTCGGGTCGACCACCGCGGTGGTGCCCTGAGACGCCGCCAGCTCGCGCAGGAAGTCGGGCAGCGTCTTGTCGCTGGCGATGATCTGGAACGAGCGGCCGGCCCATTGCAGCTCGGCGGCCGGCGCGGCGCAGGCCAGCATCAGCAGGGCCAGGCCAGCGAGGCCTTGCAGGCGGCGCGCCCCGCGCCGCAGCGCGCGTGGGCCGAGGCAGAAGGCGAGTTCATGCACGTGGCGCATCATGAGAGGTTCATCAGGGTCTGGAACGCCCGCTCGGCGAACTGCATCACGTCGCGCCCCAGCCAGGCGGCGGTGGCCACGATGGACAGCATCACCGTGACCAGCCGGATCGACTGGCCGATGCTCTGGTCCTGGATCTGCGTCACGGCCTGCGCCATCGACACCAGCAGTGCCGTCAAGGTCGCTACCGTCACGATCGGCAGCGTGGCCCAGATGACGAGCATCAGGCCGTCGCGGGTGATGTCCAGTATGTTTTGCGGTGTCATCGCTGTGGGTGCCCATCGTCAATACATTCACGGCATTCACGACATTCGCGCCGGTCACGCGGCCTGCGGGTTGGTGACCCAGCCCACCGGCTGCAAGGCCACGTCGTCATCGATTTCCTGGTACGACAGCACGGCCAGTTGCGGCGCGATCGGCTCCAGCATCGTCTTCACATAACGCCTTACATCGGAGGAAGCAATCGCCACCACCCGCCCTGCGGTCGACGACAGGATGCGGCGCACCTGCTCGCGGACGTCTTGCGTCACGGCGGGGCTCAGCAGCAGCAGGTTGCCGCGCGGCGAGCGCTCGATGGCGTTCTGCACCCGCTCCAGCAGGCTCGACTCGAACAGGATCGCCTCGATCTGCCGGCTGGCATTGACGTGGCGGCTGGTGATGTAGCGACCGAGGTCGATGCGCACCAGCTCGGTCAGGGCGATCACATCGCTCTCCTTTGGCGCCCAGATCGCCAGGCTCTCGAAGATGGCGTGCAGGTTACGGATCGGAATGCCCTCTTGCAGCAAGCGCCGCAGCACCTCGCCGATGCGCTGGGCCGGCACGGCGCGCGACACCTCGGCAGCCAGATCAGGCGACTCGCGCTGCACCGAATGCAGCAGGCGCTGCACTTCCTGCAGGCCGATCATCTGCGGCACATGGCGCCGCACCGCATGGTCGACGTGGCGGCCCATGACTTCCTCGCAAGACCAGGCCGCGCCCGCCACCGGCGCAGCCGGTATCCACAGCACGCGGCTGAACGGGCCGAAGGGCTCACCCGCCTCGGCGCCGGCCGCCTGAGCTACCGAAGCAGCCGCCACGTCGGCCGGGTCCAGCATCAGCCAGCCGGGCCTCAGCTGGCCTTGCGCCACGGCCACGTCCTGCACCAGGATGTCATAACGCCCATTCGCCACGGCGCCACTGTGGGCCACCTGCAGGCGTGGGAACACCGGGCCGAGGTCGCCTTCGACCGTGGCCTTCACCGAAGCGAGTCTTTGATCCAGCGCATGGCGGTCGATCACGCTGCGCAGGCTGGCCGACATGCGCAGGGCCAGCGGCGCGGCGATCGGCGCCTCGGCATCGGCGTCTTCCAACTCGGCATTGCGGTGCGAGATCCACGCCGGCGTGCGGCGCCGGTCGCGCAAGCGCCGCGTGACGAGCCCGGTGCCGATGATGATGGCCGCCAGCAGGCCAAACACCCACTTCGGAAAACCCGGCACGAACAGAAAGCTGCCCACGGCCAGGCCGGCGATCACGAGCGCGCGCGGATGCGCCAGCACCTGGTCGCCGATCTGATTGGCCAGCTGCTGATCGCGGCCATCGCTGGCGTTGCCGCTGCCCACGCGGGTGATGACGATGCCGGCCGCGATCGACACCAGCAGCGAAGGAATCTGCGACACCATGCCGTCGCCCACCGTCAGGATGGCATAGCGCTGCAAGGCGGCGCCCACGCTCATGTCCTTCATCAGCGCACCGATGGCGATGCCGGCCAGGATGTTGACCAACGCAATGATGATGCTGGCGATGGCGTCGCCCTTGACGAACTTCATCGCCCCGTCCATCGCACCGTGCAGCGTGCACTCCTGCTCCAGCAGATGGCGGCGGCGCTGCGCTTCGGTCGACGACATCGCACCGGCCCGCACGTCGGCATCGATGCTCATCTGCTTGCCCGGCATGGCGTCGAGCGCGAACCTCGCCGCCACCTCGGCCACCCGTTCCGAGCCCTTGGCGATCACGATGAACTGCACGATGGCGATGATCAGGAACACCACGCCACCGACCACCACGTTGTTGCCGACGATCAGTTTGCCGAAGGTGTCGATGATGTGGCCGGCATTGGCATGCAACAGGATCAGCTTGGTCGACGCGATGTTCAGCGACAGGCGGAACAAGGTCGTGAACAGCAGCAGCGACGGGAAGGTCGAGAGCTGCAAGGCCGAGGGCACATACATCGCCACGATCAGCAGCACCAGGCTGATGGCCAGGTTGCTGGCGATCAACAGGTCGAGCAGCGGCGTGGGCAGCGGCAGCACGAAGAGCGCCACCACCATCACCAGCAGGCCCGCCAACAGCAAGTCGTTGTGGCGGCCGGCACCACGCAGCAGACCGCGCCAGC
>CAHJWV010000358.1 GCA_903643055.1 Burkholderiales bacterium
AGGTTTTCGCGCTGCCTTTGCAGCCCTTGAAGACCCACCTGACCTTGAAAGACGGCCGCCTGAAGCTGAACGATGTGGTGGCGCGCACGGCCGATGGCAATCTGAGCGGCAGCGTCGGGCTCGACGGCACCGGCAAGGTCGCGCTTTGGCAGACCGATCTGCGCTGGAGCGGCGTCAAGCTCGAGCGTTGGCTGAAGCAAGAGCGCAGCGGCGGCCAGCCGCCGTACATCAGCGGCCAACTGGTCGGGCGCGCATCGCTGCGCGGGCAGGGCCGATCCACGGCGCAAATTCTCGGCAGCATCGACGGCACGGTGATGACCTCGCTGCGTGAAGGCCGCATCTCGCACCTCGCCGTGGAAGCGGCCGGCATTGACGTGGCGCAGGCGCTGGGCGTGTTCCTGAAAGGCGATGAAGCCTTGCCGGTCAGCTGCGCGCTGGCCGACCTGAATGCCGAGCACGGCATGCTGCGCCCGAATGCACTGGTCATCGATACCAAGGACTCGACGGTGTGGGTCGATGGCAGCCTGTCGCTTCAGACCGAAGACCTGGACCTGCGCGCGGTCGTGTCGCCGAAAGACTTCAGCCCGCTGGCGCTGCGCACACCGCTGCATGTGAAAGGCACCTTCAACGACCCGAAGGTGTCGCTGGAGAAAGGCCCGCTGGTGCGCAAGCTGGCCAGCAGTGCAGTGCTGGCACTGATCAATCCGCTGGCCGCGATCATTCCGCTGCTGGACCGCGGTGAGTCGGCTGACAAACCGGACAAGGCCGAGGGCTGTGCCGAGCTGCTGGAGCGGGCGCGCAAATCCACCGGTGCCACTGGCGCCTCCGATGCGAAGGCCACACCGGGTGCAGCCAGCGCGGCAGCCAGCCATCCATCGCCCGGCAGCCCGCCTCGAAACGAAGCCGCAGCCAACGTGACGCAGCCTCGTCAACCGGATTGACGCTGTAACTTGGTTACTGGATAATCAGAGCACGAGTTACAACCGTTCGCCCTCGTGGCGGATCGAGCCATGAAACAAGTTCTGATTGACGTGACCCAGCGCATCCGTGAACGCAGCAACTCGTTGCGTACGGCCTATCTGAAGCGTGTCGATCAGGTCGGCGCGCGCCCGCGCGGCGCCGATCGCATGGGCTGCGCCAACATCGCCCATGCGTTCGCGGCGATGCCGTCCAACGACAAGCTGCGCATCGTGGCGCAGAAGGCGCCGCACATCGGCGTGGTCACGGCCTACAACGACATGCTGTCGGCGCATCAGCCCTACGAGGGCTTTCCGGCGCTGATCCGCGATGAAGCGCATCGCCGTGGCGCCACCGTGCAGGTGGCTGGTGGCGTGCCGGCGATGTGCGATGGCGTGACCCAGGGCATGCCCGGCATGGAGCTGAGCCTGTTCTCGCGCGACAACATCGCGATGGGCACCGCGATCGCGCTGACCCACGATGTGTTCGACGCTGCGCTGCTGCTGGGCGTGTGCGACAAGATCGTTCCCGGCCTGTTGATCGGCGCGCTGCATTTCGGCCATCTGCCTTGCGCCTTTGTGCCGGCCGGGCCGATGAGCACCGGCCTGTCGAACAACGCCAAGGCCAAGGTGCGTGAGCAATATGCGCAGGGCCTGGTGGGCCGCGAGCAATTGCTCGAAGCCGAATCGGCGGCCTATCACGGTGCCGGCACGTGCACGTTCTATGGCACCGCCAACAGCAACCAAATGCTGCTCGAAGCGATGGGCCTGCATGTGCCGGGCTCGGCCTTCATTCACCCGCACGCGGAGCTGCGCGAAAACCTGACCCGCGAAGCGGTGCGCCAGGTGTTGGCATTGACACGCGGCGGTACCCGCTACACGCCGATCGGCCGCCTGGTCGATGAGCGCGTGATCGTCAACGCGATGGTGGCGCTGCTGGCCACCGGCGGCTCGACCAACCACTTGATCCACTGGATCGCGGTCGCGCGCGCGGCCGGCATCCTGATCGACTGGACCGATTTCTCCGACCTCTCGCATGCCGTGCCCTTGCTGGCGCGTGTCTACCCGAATGGCAGCGCTGACGTGAACCAGTTCCAGTCGGCAGGTGGCCCCGGCTTCGTGATCCGCGAGTTGATCGACGCCGGCTACATGCATGGCGATGTCGCGACGGTGAGCGCCGGTGGCTTGCGCGAATACGGCCGCGTGCCGCAGCGCTCGGGCGCCGGCCTGGTCTGGAAAGACCTGCCGGCGCAAAGCTTTGACGATGCGATCGTGCGCACCGCCGCAGCGCCGTTCAGCGAAACCGGTGGCCTGAAGCTGCTGACCGGCAACCTCGGTCGCTCGGTGATCAAGGTCTCGGCGGTGCCCGAGGCCAATCACATCATCGAAGCGCCCGCGCTGGTCTTCAACGGCCAGGAAGACTTTCAGGCGGCGTTCAAGGCCGGCCAGCTGGAGCGCGATTTCGTCGCAGTGGTTCGCTTTCAGGGCCCGCGTGCTAACGGCATGCCTGAGCTGCACCGGCTGACGCCGCCGCTGGCCGTGCTGCAAGGCAAGGGCTACCGCGTGGCACTGGTCACCGATGGCCGCATGAGCGGCGCGTCGGGCAAGGTGCCGGCGGCCATCCACGTCAGCCCCGAAGTGCTGGCGGGTGGGCCGCTCGGCAAGGTGCGCAGCGGCGATGTGATCCGGCTCGACGCGGACACCGGCACGCTGAACGCCCTGGTCGATGACGCCGTTTGGGCTGCCCGCGAGCAGGCCGAGATCAGCCTTGAGCAACAGA
Organism: Burkholderiales bacterium; assembly: GCA_903643055.1. The sequence continues at coordinate 2,737 of CAHJWV010000358.1, forward strand.
TCGACAATGCACACGACCTCGGCCGCGAGCTGTTTGGCGGCATGCGCCGCAATGTGCTGACGGCCGAAGAAGGCGCCGTGACCTGGCTTTGAAGTTTGAAATTTAAAGCCTGAGACTTGCTGCCTGAGGCCTCGGCGCTGGCGCTGAAGGCCCATGGCCTGAATTCCTTCCTGATGCGGGCCTTGTTGCCCGCGATCCCTGTTCCACCCCGCCCGTGCACGGCATCTGGCCGGTGCGGCATCAACGCAGCGAACCCATGAACACACTCGAACTCGTCTCCTACGGCCCGGTCATTCCGGTGATCGTCATCGACCGTCTCGAAGACGCCGTGCCGCTGGCGCAGGCGCTCGTCGATGGCGGTGTGAGGGTGCTGGAAGTGACCTTGCGCACGCCGGTGGCACTGCAGTGCATGGAGGCGATTGCGCGCTCGGTGCCGGGCGCGATCGTCGGTGCCGGCACGGTGCGCAATGTGGCCGATGCGAAGGCCGCGAAGAATGCCGGCTGCCAGTTTGCCGTCAGCCCCGGTTACTTGAGCTCGGTCGGCCAGGTGTGCCGCGAGATCGATCTGCCCTTGTTGCCCGGCGTGGCGACCGGCAGCGAAGTGATGCAGGCCAATGAAGACGGCTACAGCTTCCTGAAGTTCTTTCCTGCCACCGCGGCTGGCGGCATCCCCTTGCTGAAGGCCTTGGCCGGCCCGTTCCACGATGTCGTTTTCTGCCCGACCGGCGGCATCACGCTCGAGACCGCACCGCAGTTTCTGGCGCTGTCCAACGTGAAGGTCTGCGGCGGCTCATGGCTGACGCCGGCCGACGCCGTGGCCTCGAAAGACTGGGCGCGCATCACCCGCTTGGCCAAGGAAGCGGGCAGCCTGCGCAAGGCTTGAAGCGGCCCAACGCAAAAGCCGACGCAGAAGCTAACGCAAAAGCGCGGTGACGGAAGTCAGCGCGTCGCATTCGTTCGAGTCGCTATCATTTCCGGCCCTCAGGCCACCGGTGCCCGCGCATCGGTGGCTTTGTCTTTTCAGCGCCGCAACAAGACGGCGCGCCTTCATTGCCACGTTCATCCAGGGAGCTTTTCATGTCATCGATTCATTGGCTGCGCACGACGGCGCTGCAGCTTGTCTGCGCCGTTTCACTGGCCTGGGCCGGCACTGCCGCGCAAGCCGAAAGTGCCAGCCCCGAGTTCCATCCCGAGCACGGCCCGAAGACCGTGCAGCTCGCCGACCAGGGCGCGCTGAAGCTGCCTGCCGGCTACGTCTACCTGAATGCGCATGACGCCGACGCGCTGTTGACCAGCTGGGGCAACCCCGGCCCGCACGAGCTGATGGGCATGGTGCTCAGCGTGGACGAGAAGTCGACCTGGGCGATCTCGCTGCAGTTTCGCAAGGAAGGCTACGTCAAGGACGAAGACGCCAAGACCTGGGATGCCGAGGCGCTGTTCAAGTCGGTCAAGGAGGGCACCGAAGAGTCCAACGAAGAGCGCAAGAAGATCGGCGGCCACGAGCTTCATGTGATCGACTGGGTGCAGAAGCCGACCTATGACGCACCGACGCATCGCCTGGCCTGGGGTCTGCGCGCCGAATCCATCGATGGCGACAAGAAGAGCGAGTCGGTCAATTACCGCACTTACGTGCTGGGCCGCGAGGGCTACATCGAGATGAATTTGATGACCAACCCGGAAGGCTTGAACGGTGCACGGCCAAGCGCCGATCAACTGCTGGCCGCCACCACCTTCAACGACGGCAAGCGCTACGAAGACTTCTCTGCCGCGACCGACCGGGTCGCTGAATACGGACTGGCAGCGCTGGTGGCCAGTGGCCTGATTGCCAAGAAACTCGGCTTGCTGGCGACGGTCGGCCTGCTGTTCGCAAAGTTCTGGAAAATCGCGCTGGTCGGCCTGGCGGTGTTTGGCGGTGGCATCAGCAAGCTCTTCAAGCGCAAGGCTTCGTGAAGCGAAAACATTCCTGAGTGGGCTTGTGACACAGTCAGGCCCGCCTCCGTCCTTTCAGCGCTCGATCAATTCGATCTTGTAACCATCGGGGTCGGTGACGAAGGCGATGACGGTGTCGCCCCCTTTGACCGGCCCGGCCTCGCGCGTCACCGCGCCGCCGTTGGCCTTGATCTTGGCGCAGGCGGCATCAGCGTCAGGCACTTCGATGGCGATGTGGCCGTAGGCCGTGCCGAGTTCATAGCGCGTGACGCCGTAGTTGTAGGTCAGCTCGATCTCCGCGTGTTCCGGGTTGCTGCCGTAGCCCAGAAAAGCCAACGTGTATTGCTGTTCGGGCCGGTCGGAGCTGCGCAGCAGCGTCATGCCCATCACGTGGGTATAGAAGTCAATCGAGCGCTGCAGGTTACCTACGCGCAGCATGGTGTGGAGAAGTCTCATGGTGGGGCGCCCGATGGGGTGGCGTCGAAGATGAAGCAGGTGGTCGAGGCGTGAGCGTACAGCTTGCCGTCGTGGCCGAACATTTTCGCGTCTGCCGTGCCCATGCGCCCGCCCAGGTGGATCAAGCGGCCTTCAGCGCGCACCAGCGGCACCTTGTCGGTCAGCGCGCGCACGAGGTTGATCTTCAACTCCACCGTCGTGTAGATCTTGCCGGCCGGCAGTGCCGAATGAATGGCGCAACCCAATGCGGAGTCGAGCAGCGTGGCGAACCAGCCGCCATGCACCGTGCCCATCGGGTTGTAGTGCGTGCGCCCCGGCCGGCCCTGGAACACCGCATGCCCATGTGCCACGTGAACCGGAATGAAGTCGAGTGTTTCGCCGATCGGCGCCAGCGGCAGCTCGCCGGCAAACATGGCATGGAAGATTTCGAGGCCCGATTTGCCGGCCACTTGATCGGGTCGGCTGATGCCGACGGCTTGATTGCGCGCGCGCACCGCCGCTTCGTCGGCTTGCCATTTCGCCAGCGTTTCGGCCGGGCTCAAAGTGTCGGTGGTCATGACGGAATCCCATGTTTGTAGGTACAACGATTGTATATACAATCAATCATGGCCACCCAGACCGCTGTACCGCAAACATCCAGCTCGGCGGCTTCATTGCGCGGCTGCACCGGCTTGAAGTTGAAGCAGATCACCCGCCACGTCGGGCGGTTTTATGACGCGCACTTTGCTGATGCCGGCTTGAAGTCGACGCAGTACTCGCTGCTGTCGCATGTGCTTCATCTCGGCCCGCTTCGCCCGAGCGATCTCGCGGCCGCCTTGTCGCTCGATGCCTCCACCTTGACCCGCAATTTGCAGCCGCTCGTGGCGCAAGGCTGGATCGATGTCGGCGCTGGCGCCGACGGGCGCAGCCGCTTGGTGCAGATCACCGAGGCCGGGCGGGCCAAGCGCACGCAGGCTCAGCGAGGCTGGAAGCAGGCCCAGCAAGCCTTGCACGCCAAGCTGGGTGCTGAACGCGTGGCCCAGCTGCATGGCTTGATCGATGAGTGCATGCTGCTGCTGGGTGCGAGCGAGGAAGACGCCCGCATCGATTGATGGGGCGCCGGGTTGCCCCGCCCGGGCGCGCGGGCCTCAGGCCGGCCGCGTTCAGCAGCTTGTTTCAGCGTGTGGCTTGCACGCCGGGCGTCACGTCATGGCCGTAGGCTGCTTTCCAGCGCTCCTGCAGGCGGGTGTGTTCGTCAAGCCGCTCGCCGGGCAAGCCATCGTCGACATGCCATTCGGCGATGCGTGTTTCGATCGCGAAATGCGAAGTCGGCTTGAATGCCGAAGGTTCATCAAGGCTGCCGATCGACACGTCGATGTGGAGCGAATCCAGGTACGCGAACGTCAACGGTGTGCCGCAATCCGGGCAGAAGCCACGCTTCGCGAAGCGCGACGACGCATGAAACTTCGGCGGGCTATTGAGCCATTCAAGCTGGCTTTGGGGCAGGTTGAAAAACGTGGCGCGCGTGTTGCCGAAGGCCAGTTGGCACATGCGGCAATGGCAGTAATAACCTTCTCGGTGATCGGGCTGGGCGCGGTAGCGAACGCGCCCGCACAGGCAGCCGCCGGTCACGGCGGGGCGGTCAACGGGTGATGCTTCTTTGACGTCCGGCGCATTCATCGATCACCTCCTGGGTTGATGTGCAAACACCTTGCAAGGTAGCGCTGCGCCGGCCGATCGCAAATCGGCTGAGCGGTACTTGTCTTGTCAGCAATCGCCTTGCGGGCGCTGCCAGCGCCGCGCCGCGCCGCGTCAGTTGGCCACGGTGTAGTTCAAGGTCAGGCGGCCACCATCCACATAGACGATCTCGCCGGTCATGTAGCTGGAAGCGCTGCTCAACAGAAAGGCCGCGACATCGGCGATCTCCGACGGCTCGCCGAGCCGCTTCAACGGCGTGCGGCTCATGATGCGCGCGCGGGCTTCATCGCTGCCGAGCACGGCGTTCTTCGCCAGCTCGGTGGCGATCGTGCCGGGCGCGACCGCATTGACGCGGATGCCTTGATCGGCGAGTGACAAGGCCATCACGCGCGTCAGCTGATTGACCCCGCCTTTGCTGACGTTGTAGCTGGCGATGCTCGGAATGGCCATCAAGCCGTTGACCGAGCTCATGTTGACGATGGCACCGCCGCCAGTTTTCACCATCTCGCGAGCAATCGCCTGGCCGACCAGGAACGAGCCCTTCAGGTTGATGTCGATCACTGCATCCCAGTCGGCTTCGGTGATGTCGAGAAAGTTGGCGGCCTTGAAGATGCCGGCGTTGTTGACGAGCCCGTCGATGCGGCCGAAGGTCTGCAGTGTTTGTGCGGTGGCGGCATCAACCTCTGATTTCAGCGCCACGTTGCAATGCAGGTAGTGCGCACGGTGGCCACGCTTCGTCAGTGCATCGGCCAGGGCCTGACCACGCGCGTCATCGACGTCCCACAGCGCGATGGCCGCGCCATCGGTGGCGAGCCGCTCGGCACATGCGGCCCCAATGCCTTGGGCGGCACCGGTCACGACGATCACTTGCTCTTGCAGGTTGAATTGGACGGGCTTCATGCGTGTGTCTCCATCGGGTCGGGGTGGCCTGGGCCGCGGGTTCTTCGAGGCGGGGGAGGCGATTCTATGCAGCTGCCGAATGCCGTGCCGGCAGGAGGTGACCGCTACACTTCGACCCTGTTTTGCAGCCCCATGCGCCCCATGAACATCGACGAACTCCTGTCACCGATTTCCGATTCGACCCCATGCGGTGAAGACCTGTCGTTCTCCGCAGAATTCGACACGATCAACGAACTGCGGCGCGAAGACGACCCGACGCTGGACCAGGGCGAA
>CAHJWV010000359.1 GCA_903643055.1 Burkholderiales bacterium
CTGCAGCAGGCCCTGATCGACGCCGCCCGATCGGCGACCACGCCCACGCCCGCATCACCGCCCGCTTGGCCCGCGCCGGCCCAGCCGCCAGCGGTCCATTCCACGCCCGCCCACAGCGCGCCTGCCGCAGCGCCCGCCTCGGCAGGCGCTCATGCCGCGCGCATCCTGTTGGCCGAAGACCATCCGGTAAACCAGGAGGTGGCCGCGCAGATGCTGCGCATGGCCGGCTTCGAGGTGCACCTGGTCAGCGACGGCCAAGCCGCGGTGGCCGCGGCCAGCAGCGGGCAATTCGATCTGGTGCTGATGGATTGCCTGATGCCGGGCATGGATGGCTTCGAAGCGACCTCGCGGCTACGCGACCTGGAGCGCAGCCGTGGCGACCCGGAGAATCACCACCTGCCGATCGTCGCGCTGACCGCCAATGCGATGAAGGGCGATGTCGAAGCCTGCCTGGCCGCCGGCATGGACGACTACGTGGCCAAGCCCTTCACGCAGGAGCAGCTGCTGGCCGTGATCCGGCAGCGGCTGCCCGCGCCGCAGGCCCGCCTCGGCTAATTTGATATCGGCTCACTTGATATCACATAACCTTATTCATGAGCGACATGCTCAGAAGGTACCGGGGTAGGCGCCACCGTCCAGCAGCAGGTTCTGGCCGGTGATGTAGCCGGCCTGCGCACTGCACAGAAACGCGCAGGCGGCACCGAATTCTTCGGGCGTGCCGAAGCGCTGGGCCGGGTTCTTCAGGCGCCGCTCCTCCATCGCGGCGTCCATCGTCTGGCCGCTCGCTGCGGCGGCATCGACCAAGGTCTGCCGTAATCGGTCGGTATCGAACGGTCCGGGCAGCAAACCATTGATCGTCACGTTCTTCAGCACCGTCTTGCGGGCCAGCCCGGCGGCAAAGCCGGTCAGCCCGGAACGCGCACCATTCGACAGCCCGAGGTTGGCGATCGGTGCCTTCACCGCGGCCGAGGTGATGTTGACGATGCGGCCGAAACCGCGCGCCATCATCGGGTCGACCACCGCCTTGATCAGCTCGATCGGGGTCAGCATGTTGGCATCGAGCGCGCGAATCCAGTCTTCGCGCTCCCAGTCATGAAAGTCGCCCGGCGGTGGCCCGCCCGCGTTATTGATCAGGATGTCTACCTGCGGGCAGGCGGCCAGCGCCGCCACACGGCCAGCCGGCGTCGTGATGTCGCCCACCACGCTGCGCACCTCGCCGCCGCCCAGCCGGCGCAGCCTATCGGCCGTCGCCTGCAAGGCTTCGGCGCCACGCGCGGTGATCACCACGTTGACACCCTCTTTCACCAAGGCCTGCGCACAACCCTTGCCAAGCCCCTTGCTGGCTGCACACACCAACGCCCATTTGCCTGCGATACCCAGATCCATCGGTTTGCTCCTGCATCACGTGAAGCGAGGATTCTCGATGCAGACCTGTCCTTCAAACGCTTGCCGACCTCGGCGGCCTATCGCCATTTCGCCAGCAGCCACACGCCGGCGATGACCAAGGCCGTGCCGAGCGCGACCCAGCCGGTGAAGGGCTCGTTGAGGATCAGCGAGCCCATCGCGATGGTCGACAACGGGCCGAGCATGCCAGTTTGCGCGGCCATCGTGGCGCCGATGCGTTCGATCGCCATCATCACCATCAGCACCGGGCAGAAGGTGCACAAGGTCGCATTCAGCATTGACAACCAGATGACCTCTGGCGCCACCGCCATCGCGCCGATCGGCTTGAGCACGAGAAACTGGCCGATGCACAGAAAGCAGGCGACCGACGTGGCCAGGCCGGTCAGCCGCAAGGCGCCGAGGCGCTTGACCTCTTCGCCGCTGTACACGAGATAGACGGCATAGCTCACCGCGCTGCCGAAGACCAGCGCCGTGCCCAGCGTCACGTCGCCGCCCTGCATGCTGGCGTCATGCCCGAAGACCACCAGCACGCCGGCATAGCTGACCGCCAGCGCGACCAGCTGGCGCCAGTTCACCTTGCGCTTGAACACGAAAACGCCCATCGCCAGGACGAGGGTCGGGTTGAGATAAAGAATCAATCGCTCCAGGCCCGCGCTGATGTATTGCAGGCCAGCGAAGTCGAGAAAGCTGGCAAGGTAATAGCCGCTGAAGCCGAGGCCGAACACGGTGACAGCATCGCGCCGCGTGAGCGACGGCTTGCCGCGCCCGGCCCACCACGACAGCGCGAGGAACAGCGGCAACGCAAACAGCATGCGGAACATGATCAAGGTGACCGCATCGACATCGTGCCGATAAGCCAGCTTGACGATGATCGCCTTGCCGGAAAACGCGATCGCCCCGAGGCTTGCGAGCATCAAGCCCGGCCACACCCGAGGCGGCTTGGGCACGTCTGCCGTGGGCGGGGTGGTGGAAGAGGCGAGTGAAGGGGTCGGTACCGCAGAAGGGCTGCTCATGCGGTCGATTCTACGAAGCGGCTGCGTTCGAACCGAGGCCGAAGCAGAGCGGGCTCGGTGTGGCTGGCTCAGCGCGATCAGCCCTTCATGCGACCCGTAAAACCGTCGGGATTCGGCGATGCGTTGGGCTCGAACGAATCCCGGCCACATCGAACTCATTGCACTCGCGTCAACCAACGCATCGCACTATGAATCGACGCATGTGCGTCAGGGCGCAGGCAGGTAGCGGCGACTCGGGTAGGAGGATCGCGACCGGCGCTTGAAGCCACAAGCCCGATGAACCCGGGCCTGCGTTATCGGTCCCAGCTATCAGCTAAAACGCCACCGCCTGCCCGTCTCGCCGTGGGTCGCTGGCGGCCACATACCCATCCGCCTGTGGATCACCCAGACGCCAGATGAACTGGCCGGCGCCGAAGTCTTGATAGGAATCGTTGATGACTTCCACCCGGTGGCCGCGCGCGACGAGGCCTTGCGCGGTCGCCGGGTCCATCGTGCTTTCGACATTGATCTCGACGCCCTGGTTGAAGCGCCAGCGCGGCGCATCGCAGGCGGCCTGCGGATGCTGGTGGTGATCTAGCATGCGCACCAGCGTCTGCACATGGCCTTGCGGCTGCATGTCGGCGCCCATCACGCC
>CAHJWV010000360.1 GCA_903643055.1 Burkholderiales bacterium
AGTGTTCGCGACCCCCGCAAGAAAGACGTGATTGCCCTGGTCGAAGCCGACTTTCGTGCTGAGCTCGCCACCACCTCGGCGACCCTCGTGCCGGCCGCAGTCTCAACTCAGCGCATGGCCGAGCACCTGCGCCAAGGCGGCGTGCCGGTGGTCTTGATCAGCCTGTGGCGTCTGCATGGCGAGAAGGGCCCGCACTGGGTTGTCGTGACCGGCTTCGATGGCCATGTCTTTCGCATCCTCGATCCCATCGCCGCCCCGGCGCCCGCAGACCCGGGCCTGGCCGTCAGCGTGGACGAGTTCCGCCGCATCACCCGGTACGGACGGCGGCGACAGACCGCCGCCGTCATTCTTTCGAAGGAGCGCTAATTGGCGTCCGATCATCTGATCGTGGTGGAGAAGGCGGCAGACTTCCGCTGGGCCGACACCGATTCGCGCATCGTCACTGCCGAGGCGTTCATCTCCGAACGTGGCGACCGGCGCAAGCGACCGCGCAAGGTGATCAATTTGTGCCGCGACTATGACTACCTGGGCCTGGGCTACTACTGCTCACTGCTCGCCGAGGCACGTGGCGACCGCATCACGCCCAGCGTCGAAACGATTCTCGACTTGCAGCAACGCAGCACGCAACAGGGGTGCCCTGGCCCGCCTGGATCGGCTGATCGCAGGCCTGGACGACGCGCCACATTCGGTGAACACCCTGAGCTTTCACGTCTTCTTCGGCCACATCGAAGACCCCGAGCTTGCCGAGTTCGCGCGCAAAAGTTTCGAGCTGTTTCGCTGCCCTCTGCTGAAAGTCGAACTCGAACGCCCAGAGGGGCTCAACGGCTGGACGACCACGTCGGTGAAAGCTCTCGATCCGCGGGACGTTGATGGATCACGCGACGGCCTGTTCCTGAGTGCGTTGGAGGAGTTCACCCGCCGGCGCTGGAGCCCGGCGCTCGTGCAATCTGCGCCGAAGATGGATCTGTCCATCCTGCATGACCCGGATGAAGCACTGCCGCCATCGAACCTGGCGACGCTTGCGCGCATCGTCGAGATCGGGCAGTCGATGGACATTGACGTGGAGCTGATTCGTAAGAAGGACTTCTCGCGCCTGACCCAGTTCGACGCCTTGTTCATCCGCGAAACGACCGCGGTGGACCACCACACATTCAAGTTCGCCGAGAAGGCAGCGGCCGAGGGTATGCCCGTCATCGACGACCCGGGTTCCATCCTGCGCTGCACAAACAAGGCGTTCCTGGCCGAGCTGCTGCGCGAGAACGACATCGCTACCCCGCGCACCCGCCTGGTGAGCCGCCGCACTCTGGCGCGCTTCGAAGACACGCTGAGCTACCCGGTGGTACTGAAGGTGCCTGATGGTTCGTTCAGTCGCGACGTGAAGAGAGCTCAAGAGTGGAAGCAGTTTCAACGCATTGCGCAAACCATGTTCAAGGATTCCGAAATCCTGCTCGTGCAGGACTTCATGTACACCGAGTTCGACTGGCGCGTGGGAGTTCTGGCGGGCGAGCCGCTGTTCGTGGCGCGCTACTTCATGGTGGGTGACCATTGGCAGATCATCAAACACGCCGGCGACGGGCAGCACGCCGAAGGTCGCACCGAGGCCGTGGCACTGCGCGACACACCACCCGCCGTGCTGCAGGCGACGGTGGGCGCGGCACGCCTGCTAGGCGACGGCTTCTATGGCGTCGATCTGAAGCAGAACGCAGAGGGAGTGTTCGTGATCGAAGTCAACGACAACCCCCAACCTCAACCTGGGCGCCGAAGACAAGGCACTGGGCGACGAGATCTACCGCCGCTTGCTGGCGCATCTGCTCGCCAAGTTCGAGGCGCGCGACAACATGAACAGCCTGCAACCGCGCGTCGCCGACGAACCAGCGCCCGAAGGTCGAAGAGTACGGCGACACACTGTTCGTGACCATGCATTCGGTTGAGCTGAATGCCAGCGAGGAGCTGCAGGTGGGCGAGGTGAATGTGTTCGTCGGCCGCAACTTCGTGCTTTCGGTGCGAAACCACGGCCAACAAAGCCTGCTCGGTGTGCGTGACCGCGCCGAGCGCGAGCCGCACCTCCTGCGCCACGGTGCGGGTTTCGTGCTGTACGCACTGATGGACGCGGCGGTCGATCGCTACTTTCCCATCATTGACACGATGGAGACCGATCTGGAAAGCATCGAGTTACAGATCTTCGTGCGGGGCTCTGCACGCTTGAAAATCCAGCAGCTGTATGCGCTGAAGCAGCGCATCATGACCGTCAAGCACGCGGTCATGCCGTTGATGGAGTCGGCCAGCAAGCTGTGGAGCGGGCGGGTGCCGGCGGTGTGCGAAGGCAGCCGCGAATACTTCCGCGACGTCTACGATCACCTGAGGCGCATCAACAGCACGCTCGACACCTTGCGCGACACCCTCGGCACAGCCATCCAGGTCAACCTGTCGATGGTGACGATCGAAGAATCGGAAACCACCAAGCGCCTCGCGGCCTGGGCGGGCATTTTTGCGGTTGCCACCGCTTTCGCGGGCATCTGGGGCATGAATTTCGAGCACATGCCTGAACTCAAGTGGCAGTACGGATACCCCATGGCGCTCGGCTTGATCGCCAGCACCTGCGGCGTGCTGTACTTGCGTTTCAGGCGCGCAGGGTGGCTTTGATGGACGACAACCGGCCCGACCCCGATCAGCTGCTGGCTCGACTGAAGGAGGAGCAGGTTAAGGCACAGCGCGGCAAGCTGAAGATCTTCTTTGGCGCTTCGGCCGGCGTGGGCAAGACCTACGGCATGCTATCGGCCGCGCGCGCCTTGCAAGGCCAGGGTGTCGATGTCGTGATCGGCGTCATCGAGACCCACGGCCGCGCGGAGACCGAGGCATTGGTCGGTGGCATCGAACGCATGCAGCTCAAGGACATTCCTTACCGCGACCGTACGCTGAAGGAGTTCGATCTCGACGGCGTGCTGGCCCGAAAGCCGCAGCTCGTGCTGGTGGATGAACTTGCGCACTCCAACGCCCCCGGCTCGCGCCACCCCAAGCGCTGGCAAGACGTGGAAGAGCTGCTGGACGCCGGGATCGATGTCTGGTCAACGATGAACGTGCAACACCTCGAAAGCCTCAACGATGTCGTCAGCGGCATCACCGGCATTCGTGTGTGGGAGACCGTACCCGACCGTGTGTTCGACGAGACCGACGAGGTCGTCATCGTCGACCTGCCACCTGACGAGCTGCTCCAACGCTTGAAGGAAGGCAAGGTCTACCTGCCACAGCAGGCCGAGCGCGCCGTGCGCAACTTCTTCCGCAAAGGCAACCTGATCGCGCTGCGTGAACTGGCGTTGCGCCGCACGGCTGACCGCGTGGACAACGAAATGCTGCGCTACCGGCGCACCATCTCGGCGGCGCCGGTGTGGCAAACGCGCGAAGCGCTGCTGCTGTGCATCGGGCCCGATGCGCGTTCGGAAAAACTGGTTCGGAGCACCGGGCGGCTGGCGGGGCAACTCGATGTGCCCTGGCATTGCGTGTACGTTGAAAC
>CAHJWV010000361.1 GCA_903643055.1 Burkholderiales bacterium
CGATGAAGACATGATCGCCCCAGACCTTGTCCAGCAGTTGCGAGCGGCTGTGCACGCGCTCGGGATGCGTCATGAAGAAATGCAGCAAGCGAAATTCAGTGGGGCCCAAACGAACCTCTTGCGCATCGCGCGACACGCGACGGGTACCGGGGTCAATCTTCAGCGGCCCCACTTCGACCGCCGAATCCAGCGCTTCCGGCGCCTTGCGGCGCAGCACCGCGCGGATGCGTGCCATCAGCTCGTGGGTCGAGAACGGCTTGGTCAGGTAATCATCGGCGCCCGCATCGAGGCCCGAAATCTTGTCGGATTCTTCCGCCCGCGCGGTCAGCATGATGATGGGCAGCTCGCGGGTACGCGCCTGCGAACGCCAGCGCTTGGCCAGCGACAAACCCGATTCACCGGGCAGCATCCAGTCCAGCACCACGAGATCCGGAAGCACACGATCAATCTGCGCCACTGCTTCGTCAGCGGTATACGCAAGCGCCACCTCATAGCCCGCATGCCGCAGGTTGATCGACATCAGTTCGGCAATTGCCGGTTCGTCTTCAACCACCAAGATCCGACTCATGGCTTCCTCTCGACAAAAGACACAGTCATCACTTGACCATCGACTCGACAGTGTCGATCGGGTTGTGACGCACGTCGGTCCCCTTGACCACATAGATGATGACTTCGGCCAGGTTCTTTGCGTGATCGCCGACGCGTTCGATCGCCTTGGCCACAAATATCAGGTCGATGCTCGACGAGATGGTGCGCGGGTCTTCCATCATGTAGGTGATCAACTTTCGCAGCAGCCCATCGAACTCCTGGTCGATCTGATCGTCTTGCCGCAGGACCTCGATCGCCTTTTGCGTGTCGAGCCTCGCAAACGCATCGAGCGCCTTGCGCAACTGAGCCACCGCCAATTCGGCCTCATAGGCCAGATCGTTAACGGGCAGGCGCAGCCGGCTCGACACACCGGTGTTGATCAAGCGCTGCACCGTTCGTGCAATGCGTGCGGCCTCGTCGCCGACGCGCTCCAGGTTGGCAATGGTCTTGGAGATGGCGATCAGCAAGCGCAGGTCACGGGCGGTCGGCTGGCGTCTGGCAATGATGGTCGACAGGTCGCGGTCGATCTCCATCTCCATCGCATTGACGCGCTCTTCGTTGCGCAGCACCTCGGTCGCGATCTCGCCGCTGAAAGTGCTCAACGAATACACCGCCTGAGCGACCTGGGATTCGACCAGCCCGCCCATCTCTAACACGCGAGTCGAGATGGTGCTGAGTTCGCTGTCGAACTGCGTTGAAAGGTGTTTTTCTGACATGGCAATCTCCCCGTTCAGCCGAAGCGGCCGGTGATGTAATCCTCGGTGTCCTTCTTCTTTGGCCGCATGAACAGCTCGGCAGTCGGGCCGAACTCGATCAAATCACCCAGGTACATGTAGGCGGTGTAGTCGGAGCAGCGCGCCGCTTGCTGCATGTTGTGCGTGACGATGACGACGGTGTAGTCGTTCTTCAGTTCGTGGATCAGCTCTTCGATCTTGCCAGTGGAGATCGGGTCGAGCGCCGAACAGGGCTCGTCGAGCAACAAGACTTCAGGCTTGATCGCAATGCCGCGCGCGATGCACAGGCGCTGCTGCTGCCCCCCCGACAAACCGGAGCCGCTTTGGTTCAGCTTGTCGCGCACCTCGTTCCACAAGGCAGCCTTCTTCAGCGCCCATTCGACGCGCTCGTCCATCTCGACGCGCGGCAAGGTCTCGAACAGTTTCACACCGAACGCGATGTTGTCGTAGATCGACATCGGGAACGGCGTCGGCTTCTGGAAGACCATGCCGATCTTGGCGCGAACCAACGAGACGTCCTGCTTCGACTTCAGGATGTTTTCGCCATCGATCAGGATTTCGCCTTCGGCCCGCTGCTCGGGGTAAAGCTCGAACATGCGGTTGAAGGTGCGCAGCAAAGTCGACTTGCCGCAGCCCGACGGGCCGATGAACGCAGTGACCTTTTTCTCCGGGATCTCGAGGTTGATGTGCTTGAGGGCATGAAAAGCGCCGTAGTAAAAGTTCAGATCGCGCACTGCCAGCTTGGGGTGGGCGAAGGTCAGGGTATCGACTTTGGAGTCCATTGAAGCTCGTTCCGAATTCAGTGCTTATTGCGGAAGAAAACCCGCGCCAGGATGTTCAGCGCCAGTACACCCAGCGTGATCAGGAAGACGCCCGCCCAGGCCAGGCTTTGCCAGTTCTCATACGGGCTCATCGCGAATTTGAAGATCGTCACCGGCAGGTTGGCGATCGGCGCGCCGAGGTTCGTTGACCAGAACTGGTTCGACAGCGCGGTGAACAGCAGTGGCGCGGTCTCGCCAGCGATCCGTGCAAAGGCCAGCAGCACGCCGGTCATCACACCGGCCCGCGCCGACTTTAACGTGACACTGGAGATCACCTTCCACTTGGGTGTGCCCAAGGCATAGGCCGCTTCGCGCAGCGCATTCGGAATCAGCGACAGCATGTTCTCGGTCGTGCGGATCACCACCGGAATCACAATCAGCGACAAGGCCAGCACGCCCGCATAGCCGGAATAGGTTTTCATGTGCGCGACGACCGCGGCGTACATGAACAGGCCGATCACGATCGACGGCGCCGACAACAAGATATCGTTGATGAACCGGGTCAGGCTACCGAGCAAGTTCTTCTGCCCATACTCAGCCAGATAGACACCCGCCATCACACCAATCGGCGTGCCGATGAAGGTCGCCAAGGTGACCATCATCAGCGAGCCGACGATGGCATTGGCCAAGCCGCCGGTCTCGGCTTGCGGTGCAGGCGTCATCTCCGAGATCACCGCAAAGGTCAGCCCGCCGAAGCCTAAGCGAAAGGTCTCGATCAGAATCCAGATCAGCCAAAACAGGCCGAAGGCCATGGCGCACATCGACAACGTTAGTGCCGCGGCGTTGACCGCCTTGCGGCGACGGTGTTTGGCGAGCCGGCGCTGTTGGCCGAGGTCATCGAAGGTGGCGCTCATGAGCGTGATCCCTCGCCCTTCTTCAGTTGCGCCAGCAACAGCTTGGACATCGACAGCACGACGAAGGTGATGAAGAACAACACCAGCGCCAGATACAGGAGGGACGCCTGATGCAGGCCTTCGCTGGCTTCGGCGAATTCGTTGGCAAGCACCGAGGTGATGCTGTTGGCGGCCTCGAACAAGGATGGCCCATTGAGCTGATTGGCGTTACCGATCACAAAGGTCACGGCCATCGTCTCGCCCAGGGCGCGGCCCAAGCCGAGCATGATGCCGCCGACGACTCCGGTCTTGGTGTAAGGCAGCACGACGCGGAACACCACTTCCCAGGTCGTCGCGCCCAGCCCATAAGCTGACTCCTTCAACATCGCCGGCGTCACTTCGAATACATCACGCATGACCGACGCGACGAACGGAATGATCATGATCGCAAGAATGATCCCGGCCGACAGGATGCCGATACCGACCGGTGCGCCGGACACCAGCTTGTTCAGAAACGGCACACCGGCCAGCAAGTGCTGCAGCGGCTGCTGCACATAGGTCGCCAACACCGGGCTGAACACCAGCAGGCCCCACATGCCGTAGACGATCGATGGCACCGCCGCGAGCAATTCAACGGCAATGCCCAAGGGGCGGCGCAGCCAAGCCGGCGATAACTCTGTCAGAAACAACGCAATGCCAAAACTGACCGGCACCGCAATGACCAGTGCGATCAACGAGGTCATCAGCGTGCCATAGATCATTACCAGGCCGCCATACTTGTCTTGTACTGGGTCCCAGTCACTGGTCCACAGAAAGCTCAAGCCGTACTCACGGATCGCCGGCGCGGCGCCAACCACCAGCGAGCCGATGATGCCGATCAGCAAGGCCAGCGTCAGCAACGCGGCGCCATGGGCAAGCAGCGAAAACACGGTATCGGCCCAGGGTACGGTGGAACGCCGGGCGGCCGGCGGACGCCCCAGCGGTTCTGAGCGTGGCCTCGGGGTCTGCGCGTAGTGGGATGCGGGAAGTGTAGCGGCCACGGCCTCTCCGGATGGGTTGGCGGCGAGGCCTCAAGAGGCTCGCCGCGGTCGATCGACAGAGGAATGGGTCGCCGGTCCCGATGCGATATCGGCGACGCCTTTCCCTCACAAGGCGTTGGGTTTACTTCAGCGCAATGGCCTTGCCCGAAGCGTCTTTGACCTCGCCCCACTGCTTGCGGATCAAGGCCTTCACGGCATCCGGCAACGCAACATATTCAAGTTCGCCAGCGGCCTTGTCGCCATGGCTGTAAGCCCAGTCGAAAAACTTCAACACGGCGGCCGCTTGCGCAGGCTTGTCCTGGGACTTGTGGATCATGATGAAGGTGGCTCCCGTCAGTGGCCAGGCTTCCTTGCCGGGCTGTTCGGTCAGCACTTGATAAAAGCTCTTGTTCCAGTCGGCGCTGGCAGCTGCAGCCTTGAAATTGACGTCGTCGGGGGCAACAAAGGCGCCATCCTTGTTCTTCAACAAGGTGTAGGTCATCTTGTTTTGCTTGACGTAGGCATATTCGACATAGCCAATCGAGTTTGGAAGACGGGTTACGAAGGCGGCGACCCCCTCGTTGCCCTTGCCGCCGGCACCGGTCGGCCAATTCACGGCGGTGCCTTCACCGACCTTCGACTTCCAGTCTTCATTTACCTTCGACAGATAGTTCGTGAAGATGAAGCTGGTACCGGAGCCGTCCGCACGGCGCACCACGGAAATCGCGGCATCCGGCAAGGTCACGCCCGGGTTCAGTGCGGTCAGCGCTGCGTCATTCCATTTGGTGATCTTGCCAAGATAGATGTCGCCCAGCACAGCGCCCGTAAGCTTCAGCTGGCCGGGTTGAATCCCCTGGATGTTGATCACCGGAACCACACCGCCGATCACGGTCGGGAACTGAACCAGTCCATCCTTACTTAACTCATCGTCTTTGAGCGGCATGTCGGACGCACCGAAATCCACCGTCTTGCCACGGATCTGCTTCAGTCCGGCACCCGAACCCACCGATTGGTAGTTGATGCGGGCACCACTTTCCTTGTTATAGGCATCGGCCCATTTGGCATACAGCGGCGCTGGAAACGTGGCGCCTGCACCGGTGACATCTTCAGCAAAGGCCGTGGCAGTGCTCAAGCCTGCGGCTAGTACAACGGAGGCGGTTCGAATCGACGAGAAATTCATGAGAGCACCTTTCAGGCGAAATGGCTGAGGGAATGCCAGGACTGTAAAAGTGCTCTGTGACAGCGACATGACAATGGTGTGTGGCACCACCCGCCCTCTGTCACGACGAAATGATCAATTTACTTCGAAAAGCAGCGATCGTCTTCGAAAATGAAACCACGCCAAGGTCGAGCATTGGTTGTCATGCAAAACTTTTCGCTGTCACAAATCATATGACAGCAAGAACCATTGCAGGCAAAGTCAACGCACGGCGAAATCTTTCGTCGCCTGGGTCAGCTGCGCAGTAGATGGGCCAAGCGCTCAGCGCAGGCTTGTGCCATCGAGGCATCACGCGCCTCGACCATCACACGAACCAAGGGCTCGGTTCCAGATGGGCGAATCAACAAGCGCCCGTGCCCGACCAGCTCTTGCTGAACGGCAGCTTGCACTTCAGCAAGCTTGGGTGTGGCCTTCCAATCTTGCCCCGGCCGCAGCCGGACATTGATCAACACCTGCGGGAAAAGCGCCACCGGCGCCAGCAATTGCGCCAATGACTGACCGCTGCGGCTGATGGCCTGCAGCACCTGTAATGCGCTGACGATGCCATCGCCGGTGGTGTGCTTGTCGAGCGCCAGCA
>CAHJWV010000362.1 GCA_903643055.1 Burkholderiales bacterium
AGCGATGGCGGGGCGCTGTGCCGCTTGCAGCCCCGGCAGATTGTGCTCGGCTTGGGCACTGGCCATCAGCTGACATGCCAGCAGGCCGGCGCCCCAACTGGCGCGGCCGATGCGCCGCGTCACCCGCCAATGCTTCGACATGTGGGTGAACTGATCCACCATCTTAAAACCCCAGGCCGAGCGACAGCAAAAAGGTGCGCCCGCGTTCGTAGCTCAGGTAGCCGGCTGACTGTGTCAGCTGGTTCTTGCGGTTGCTCAGGTTCTCGATGGTCAATTTGATCTCCGCGTGGGTGTTGTCGACGAGGCGCGGCGCCCAGACGATCGTCGTGTCCCAGGTCAGCGCGCGGGGCAGCGAGCTGCGTTCCCAGACATCGACCTCGCTGCCGTTGTAGCTGGCCTTCTTGCCGGTGTTGATCATCGGCTGGTAGCCGTCGCGCAGGCGCAGCAACTGGGTGAACTGTAGGTGCTGCTCAGGGATCGCGGTGATGGCCGCAAGCCGCAGTGTCCAGGGCCGGTTGTAGTTGTCAGCGGGCATCTCGCTGTAGCGGATGAAGCGGCCGTCGTAGAAGATCACCTCGTCGTCCGCCCGATCGGCGCTGACGCCATTCTCATAGCTGGAATGGTTGGTGGTGATGCGGCTGTCGTTCGCCGCCACCCACAGTGTCGTGCGGGTGCTTCTCCACGCCAGCGGGCGCAGCGTCTGCCAGGTGAGCGTCAGGTCTTGTGTCTCGCCGAAGCCGTCATTGGTGTAGACGTAGCAACTGCTGCCGTTGCATAACGGATCGGAGTAGCTGCGTTTGATGACCTGATCGCGCGAGTTGCGGTGCGTGTATTGCAGCGCGAGGCTGCTGTCGCTGAAGCGCCAGGTGGCCGCGGCGCTCAGTTCGTCGTCATGCGGCGTGCGCAAGGCCTCAAGGCGGTTGTACGGACGGCCGGCCACCGGCACGCTCCAAAGTCGCGTGTCGGCAGCGCGCGTTTGCGTGCTCTTCAGCGTGTTGACCTTCTCCTGCAGCGCAAAGGCGAACAGCGAGCGGCCGTAATAACGGTTGGCGCCGAAGTCGAACTGCCAGTCGTCGTTCGCATGCCAGGTCAGCGTGCTGCGCGGTGCAAGCGTCGTGTTGTGCGTGATTCCGTCGCGGTCGGCGCGCAGGCCCAGGCGCAAGCGCCAATGGTCGTTTTGGGCCGTGTGCTCGGCGAAAGCACCGGCGCTGTGGGCTTGCTGAGTCAACGCACCGGCGCGGTAGGTCTGCACCATCTTGAAATACTGGCCGTCATCGGTGCGCGTCGGTGCCAGCGAGCAGGCTTCGGTGTCGACAGTGCCTGTGGCATCGGTGCAGTTGCCTTTGGCGTCGACCACGCTGTTGTACGACTTCAGCTCGGCCATGCGCTCATAGCGCGCGCTCTGGTGCGTCAGCTCCAGCCCGGCATCGAGTTGCTGCTTCCACTCGCCCCATTCAAATGACGGCCAAGCCGACTTCAGCTTGTATTGCGTGGTTAGCAGCGTTTGATCGACATCGCCATACGAGCCTTCGGCGCTGGACGGGTTGGTGTTGGCGGTCGGGTTGCCCCAGTTCTTGTCATCCGACCAGCGCCATGGCTTGTAGTAGGCATTGAGCGAGGCGCGGCGTGATTGGTCGACCTGGGTGTGCGTCAGCTGTTGGGTGAGCAGCGCGCCGTTCAGCTCATGCTGCAACTTGCCATTCAGGCCGAGGCCGCCGGCCTTCAGGCGGAAGTCGCCATCGCGGGTGTTCTCGCGAAAGTATTCATTGTTGGACGGCGCGTAGGTCACCGAGCCCTCGGCGCGGGTGCTGCCGCCCGGTTGCCAATCGGTCTTGAAGAAGAAGTTGTCGAGCGTTCGGGTCTGGTCGCGCTCGGCACCGATCGGTGAGCCTTCATAGCCGCTGGCGAACTGCTTCAACGGAATCACCGACCGCTTGCGTACGACGCTTGCGATCCAGCCCCAGGTTTCGCTGGGCTTGCCTTCGAGCAGTGCGCGATACGTCAGCTTCGTGAAGCGCGGCTGTTCGTCTTCGGTGGCCGAGGCTTCGAAAGCCTGTTGGCGCCTCGGGTCGACGATCAGCTGGGTCCATTGCGACGAGGTGTACGCCATCGACACCTTGCCACCGAAGCGTCGCGTCGCGCTGCAGGTTTTGGCATCGACCACACCGCCTGTGAAGTGACCGTGTTCCGCCGAGATGTTGGCGTCATGCACCTGCAGGTCACAGACCAGTTCGGCATCGAGCGCGAGCGCCTGCGCTCCTGCGGCGATGAGTTCGAAATGGCCGATGCTGGCCTTGTTGCCAGGGTCGAGGTCGTTCGAGACCGACATGCCGTCGACCAGGAATTCGCTCTGATAAGCCTTGGCCCCGTGGATGCTGATTTCGGCCGGGCCGATTTCTCCGCCGGTGGCCGACGACGCCTGCTTCTCGTCGAATTGCACCTGCGGGTTGATCTTCAGCAGGCTGGTCAGGTCACCGTTGACTTGCGGCAGCGTGGCGATCGCGCGCTTGTCGAGTGATTGCGTGCCGGTGTTGTCGATCCGGCGTGCCTTGACCTGAACGGTGTTGAGCTGGGTGACGAGGCGGGCGTCTGCACGCTTGTCGGCGGCCGCACTGCTGGCGTTCGCGGCATCGCTCGACGAAGCGAATTCGGCCTGCAGCGTGATGCGTTGTGCGGCATCGCTTGCCGCGAACCAATCGCTGCCCTGCAGCAGGCGGTTCAGCGCTTGGATCGCGTTCATGCGGCCGGCGAGGGCCGGGGCCATCTTGTCGGCCAGCGCGGGCGGCAGTTCGATCGGTGCCAGGCTGGCCAGGTGCCGGACGGCCGCAATTGACTGTGTCACGGGTTGGGCCGGCAGGCTGAAATCGAACTCGGTCTGATGTGGTGCCACGGCACCGGCCGTCACACCGGCCGCGGAGGCCAGCGTCAAGGCGGCCCGCAGCAGATGCAGCGGTCGCGGCGGCCGGTGTGGGGTCGAATAAAAAATGGCTTTGGCAACTGCGAGCGCCAGCCAGAAAAAGGAATGCATCGGGAGTCCGGGGTCGGGGTGCCCCGGTGCATCGGGTCAGGCCGCTGAGCAGCGACCTTGCCGCCTCGCTGCTTCAGGCACCCAGTTGCAAATCATTCTTATCTATTTTGCCAT
>CAHJWV010000363.1 GCA_903643055.1 Burkholderiales bacterium
CACGAGCTACCCCGAGCTCGACCCGCGCATGTTCAGCTACAACAGCAAGCACGGCTGGTGCACGACCTGCGTCGGCACCGGCCTCGCGTTGACGCGTGAGCAGCGCAAGGCGTACGACGATTCGGTGCGTGATGACGAAGACAAGGGCCGCGAGCAAAGCTTCCCGTCGGAGGAGCCCGAGGTCGACGGCGTGATCGACGAGCCTTGCCCCGATTGCGCCGGCACGCGGCTGAACTTGATTTCGCGCGGCGTGAAATTCGAATCGCATTCGATCGCCTGGATCGCGCAATGGTCGGTGGCCGATTGCCGCCAATGGGTCGATTCGCTGAAGCTCAAAGGCCGGGATGCCGAGATCGCCCGCGACGTGATCGTCGAGATCAAGAGCCGGCTCGAATTCCTCGAAGAAGTGGGTCTGGGTTACCTCACGCTCGACCGCGCGGCGCCCACGCTCAGCGGCGGCGAGGCGCAGCGCATCCGCCTGGCAGCGCAGCTCGGCAGCAACCTGCAAGGGGTTTGTTATGTGCTCGACGAGCCGACGATCGGCCTGCACCCGCGCGACAACCAGGTGCTGCTCAACGCCTTGCACAAGCTCGGTGAGAAGGGCAACACGCTGGTCGTCGTGGAGCACGATGAAGACACGATTCGCCGCGCCGATCACATCATTGACATCGGCCCGAGCGCTGGCAAGCGCGGCGGCCGGCTGGTCGCGCAAGGCACGGTCAGCGAGGTCTCGTCCCAGCCCGAATCGGTGACTGGCCGCTTCCTCGCGCACCCCTTGGTGCACCCGCTGCAAGCCCGGCGCGTGATCTCTGACGAGGTGCACACGAAGGACAGGGAAAAGAAAGGCCCGCTGACCATCCACAACGCCACGCTGCACAACCTGCAGCAGGTGACGGTCGACATCCCTTTGCGCCGGCTGGTCGCCGTCACTGGCGTCAGTGGGTCGGGCAAGAGCACGCTGGCGCGTGACGTGCTGCTGGACAACCTGAAGTTCATCAACAGCAAGGGCGGCAAGCCCCACTGGCAAGGCTGCGACAACATCGAAGGCTGGGGCTTCATCGACCGCGTGCTTGAAGTCGATCAAACGCCGATCGGCAAAACACCGCGCTCCTGCCCGGCCACCTACATCGGCTTTTGGGACGTGATCCGCAAGCTCTTTGCCGAGACGCTTGAATCACGCGCGCGCGGCTACGCGCCGAACCGCTTCAGCTTCAACACCGGCGAAGGCCGCTGCCCGGCTTGCGAAGGGCAGGGCATGCGCACGATCGAGATGAGCTTTCTGCCCGACGTGAAAGTGCCGTGCGACGTGTGCCACGGCCAGCGCTTCAACGCCGAGACACTCGCGGTCACCTGGCGAGGCAAGAGCATCGGCGATGTGCTGCAGATGGAGATCGACGAGGCCGTCGAATTCTTCGCGTCGATGCCCCACATCGCGCACCCGCTGCAGCTGATGAAAGACGTGGGCCTCGGCTATCTGACGCTCGGCCAGCCGTCACCAACCTTGAGCGGCGGCGAAGCCCAACGCATCAAGCTCGTCACCGAGCTGACCAAGGTGCGCGACGACGTCGGCCGCCGCGGCAACAAGGCGCCGCACACGCTCTACGTGCTGGACGAGCCCACGGTCGGCCTGCACATGGCCGATGTCGAGAAGCTGATCCGCGTGCTGCACCGCCTGGTGGATGGCGGCCACAGCGTGGTCGTGATCGAGCACGACCTGGATGTGATCGCCGAAGCCGATTGGGTCATCGACATGGGGCCGGAAGGCGGGGCGGCTGGGGGCACGGTCGTCGCGGCCACGGATCCGGTGGCGTTGGCAAAGCTCAAGGCCAGTCACACGGGGGCGGCGTTGAAGGCGGTGTTGGCCCGGTAAGCTGAGCCAACTATTGATTTTTATCTGACTTCAGATAGATTATCTAAAGTCAGATAATAAAAGATAAAACCATGATCGCCTACCACCGCACTGCTCAAGCCGATGAGCTCGTGGTCGCCTTGCAAGGCCGGGCCTTGTTCGGTGATGCGCACAACGGTCTGTTTTTGGCGGCGCCGCGCCGCACCGGCAAGACCACCTTCTTGCGCGGCGACTTGAGCCCCGCGCTCGAACGGGCCGGCGCCGTGGTGGTGTATGTCTATCTGTGGGCTGACGCTGCCCGCGACCCTGGGGTGTTGATCGCAGATGCCATTGGCCATGCCCTGCAGCCGCACCTGGGGTTGTTGGCCAAGAGTGCCAAGAAGGCGGGGCTCGACAAGCTGGGCCTGGGCAACTGGTTGCAGATGGACATCGGCAAGATTGGCAAGGTCGATGGCCTCACGCTGGTAGACGCTTTGCGTGCCTTGCAGGTGGCCGCCGCCAAGCCCGTGGCGCTGATCATTGACGAAGCACAGCACGCGCTCATCAGCGAAGCGGGCGAAAACGCCATGTCGGCACTCAAATCGGCACGCGACCAGCTCAACCAGCCAGGCGAAGTGAACCTGATGCTGGTGATGTCGGGCTCTGACCGCGACAAGCTGTTGCGCTTGGTCAATACCAGCGGTGCGCCGTTCTACGGTTCGCAGATACAGCGCATGCCGCCGCTGGGCGCCGATTTCATCGCCTATGTCGTGAGCTTGATCGAGGCCCAGCGGCCCGACCTGCGGCCCGTGAATGGCAAAGCCTTGCATCAGGCTTTTGAAGGCTTCGGCAACCGCCCGCAGTTTTTCATGGAGGCCTTGGGCCAGGTCTTGAGCCCTGTGTCCGGCATCACCGGGCCTTTCGAGCCTGTGCTGCTGGAGGCCGCGCTGCAGCGCCAGCGTGACGACGAGTCGCAGATGGACTCTGACTACGCAGGCCTCAAACCCACCGAGCAGGCCGTGTTGTGGCGCATGCTGGCGCAGGGATCCAAGTTCCGCCCATATGACGCCGAAGCGCTGAAGTTCTACCGAGAGAAAACAGGCCATCCGGTGAGCGTGCCGCAGGCGCAGAAAGCGCTGGAAGCGCTGCGCCAGCGCACGCCGGCCTTGGTGTGGAAGTCGGCACGCAGCGAGTACTCGGTGGAAGACGCTGCGATGCATCGTTGGTACGAGGCAAGGTTGGAAACCGGCCACTGGCCGCCTCAGCCGCCGCAGGGTGTTTTGGTATTGGAAGACGATTAGGCTGAGCCCGCCGAAGCCCAACGTATCAAGCTCGTCACCGAGCTGACCAAGTTGCGCGACGATGGTCGGCACAGGTTCACGTCTGAGTTCGCCTGCACACCGCTGCACGCTGCTCCTAGAGAAGCGGACGACGTGACGACCCACGTGCGATAGTCTTCCGACCTCCCTGCGCGCGTGGGGAGATCGTGCTGAACGAATGATTGATTGACGATGCCACTGACCCTTCCCCAACTGGAACGCCACCTCTTCAAAGCCGCTGACATCTTGCGCGGCAAGATGGACGCCTCGGAGTTCAAGGAATACATCTTCGGCATGCTCTTTCTCAAGCGCTGCTCTGACATGTTTGATCAGCGGCGCGAGGAAGTGATCCGTCTCGAGAAGGAGGCTGGGAAGAGCGAGGCCGAAGCTGAGCAAGCTGCCGAAAACCCGCGTTGGTACAAAAAGGAAGGCTCCTTCTGGGTACCACCGCCCTCGCGCTACGAGAGCCTGGTCAATGACGCCCACCAGAACGTCGGCGACGCCTTGAACAAGGCGCTCACCGGCATTGAAACCGCTAACACCGGCCTGTACGACGTGCTGGAGCACATCGACTTCACCCGCAAGGTGGGCCAGAGCAAGATCCCCGACATCAAACTGCGCCAGCTGATCACGCATTTCGGACTTCGAATTCCCCGACCTGCTCGGCGCCGCCTACGAATACCTGATTGGCGAGTTTGCCGACTCGGCCGGCAAGAAGGGCGGCGAGTTTTACACCCCACGCTCGGTGGTGCGCATGATGGTGCGGCTGATCAAGCCGCAGCTGTCTCACGACATCTACGACCCCTGCTGCGGCTCAGGCGGCATGCTGATCGCCGCCAAGGAATACATCGACGAGCACGGTGAAGAAGGCCGCAAGGCCAACCTCTTCGGGCAGGAATTCAATGGCACGGTGTGGTCCATCGCGAAGATGAACATGCTGCTGCACGGCATCGACACCGCCGACCTGCAGAACGAAGACACCCTGGCCGAGCCCCAGCACGTGTATGGCGGTGAGCTGATGCACTTTGACCGCGTGCTCACCAACCCGCCCGTCTCCCTCAGCTGGGGCAACACCGAGAAAAGCGCCGATGGCACGCCTGCCTGGGCACCCAAGTTTCCCGAGCGCTTTCGCTACGGCCAGGTGCCGCTCGGCGCCAAGAAGGCCGACCTGATGTTTCTGCAGCACATGCTGGCCGTCACCCGCGACGGCGGCATGGTGGCCACCGTGATGCCGCATGGCGTGCTGTTCCGCGGCGGCGAAGAAAAGACCATCCGCGCCGGCATCATCGACGCCGACCTGCTCGAAGCCGTGATCGGTGTCGCGTCCAACCTGTTCTTCCGCTTCTGACGCCGAAAGATATGAAGTCTTTTGAATTGGCCGACACATCGGAGCACATCAGCCTCAAGGCGGCGCAGGCCGGGGCCCGCCTGATGCCACCCAACACGGTCTTTATCGTCGTGCGGGGAATGATCCTCGCGCATTCGTTCCCCGTGGTGCTGGCAGCACGGGAGATGGCATTCAATCAAGACATCAAAGCCGTTTCACCTGGCCCGCACCTGATTGGTCGATTTTTGGCGTACTGGTTCGTGGCAAATTCGAATCGGCTTCTCAGGAAGGTGACCGAAGCCACGCATGGAACCCAAAAGCTCGACATGGAGAATCTTCTGGGAATGCCTTTCGGTCTGCCTCCACTGACAGAGCAAGAGGGGATCGTTGCCAGGCAATCGGCCATCGCTGATCAGTTGAAGCAGGAGGCACTGTCTCTTTCAGGGTTGCATGCGTTGAAATTCGGCCTCATGGACGACCTCCTCACCGGCCGCGTCCGCGTCACCCCACTGCTGGAAGATGCCGCCCCATGACCGACCGCCTCGCCTCGCTCACCGTGCCGCCCGCTGGTTATGCCGACTGGCTGGCCGAGCTGAAGACCCGCATCCACACGGCGCAGCAGCGCGCCACGCTGGCGGTGAACGGCGAGCTGGTGCGGCTGTACTGGCAGATCGGGCGCGACATTCTGCAGCGGCAAAGCCGCGAAGGCTGGGGCGCCAAGGTGATCGACCGGCTGGCGCACGACCTGCGCAGCGCCTTCCCCGACATGAAAGGCTTTTCGCCGCGCAACCTCAAATACATGCGCGCGTTTGCACAAGCCTGGCCCGAGGCTGAATTTGTGCAGCAGGCTGCTGCACGATTGCCCTGGTTCCACCTGTGCACGCTGATCGACAAGCTCAAGGCCCGTGACGAGCGCGACTGGTATCTCGCGCAGGCGGTGGCGAACAACTGGTCGCGCAATGTGCTGGAAATGCAGATTGAAACGCAGCTGCATACGCGCTCGGGCCAGGCCATCACCAAC
>CAHJWV010000364.1 GCA_903643055.1 Burkholderiales bacterium
TGCCGACGCAGGTCGTGCACCAGCCGTGCTTGCTGTTGTAGCTGAACATGCGCGGGTCGAGCTCGGGGTAGCTCGTGGCACAGACCGGGCAGGCGCGCTTGGTGGAAAACACTTTCACCTCGCCGAGCTGCCGCGTGGGCGTGCCAGCCTGCATCGCATGCTGCAGACCATCGAGCGGCGTCAACAGGTGCATCACGCCTTTGCCGATGTCGAGCGCCTTCGCGAGCAGTTCGCGCAGCGCAGCTTCGTTATCGGGCGTGATTACCAGATCGCCGACCGGCAGCTCCAGCGTGTGCTCCTTGAAGCGATCCAGCCTCGGGAACGGGTCGACCGACAAAAAGTCGCCATCGACGCGCAAGTGGGTGTAGCCGCGTTGCTTGGCCCACTTGGCGAGGTCGGTGTAGACGCCCTTGCGGTTGATGACCAAGGGGGCCAGCAGGCCGACGTGTTCATTGCGGTGATCACGCAAGAGCTGAGCGGCAATGCTCTCGGCGCTTTGCGGTTTGACCGGCGCGCCGTCATTCACGCAATGCTGAATGCCGAGCTTCACATAGAGCAAACGCAGGAAGTGCCAGACCTCGGTGGTGGTGGCCACCGTGCTCTTGCGGCCACCGCGCGAAAGGCGCTGCTCGATCGCGACCGTCGGCGGAATGCCATAGACCGCATCGACTTCCGGCCGGCCCGCGGGCTGCACGATGCTGCGCGCATAGGCATTGAGCGATTCGAGGTAACGGCGCTGGCCTTCGTTGAACAAGATGTCGAAAGCCAGTGTGCTCTTGCCCGAACCGCTGACGCCGGTGATCACGCTGAACTTGCCGCGCGGGATGTTCACATCCATCGCTTTCAGGTTGTGCTCGCGCGCATTGACGATGCGGATGCATTCGACATCGACGCCGCCGATGCGAACCACATCTTCGCGAACGCGCTCGGCGCGCGCTTGCCGCAACACGCTTTGCAGCGCCCGGCCTTCTTCGACCGTGTGGCCGTTCAGGCCCATCGACCGGTCGTATTCGGCCAGCGCGCGCCCGGTGTGCGAAGTCGGGTGCTGCTTCACGTCTTCCGGCGTGCCCACGCACACCACGTCGCCACCGGCCTCGCCGCCTTCGGGGCCGAGATCGATCAGCCAATCGGCCGCACGGATCACATCGAGGTTGTGCTCGATGACGATCAGCGAATGGCCGGCTTCGAGCAGCTTGCGGAAGGCCCGCATCAGCTTCGCGATGTCATCGAAGTGCAAGCCGGTCGTCGGCTCGTCGAACATGAAGAGCGTGCCCTTCTTCGCCAGCGCCTGCTTGCTTGCGGTCTTGCCTTGTGCCGCTTCGGCCAGGAAGCCGGCGAGCTTCAGGCGCTGGGCTTCACCGCCGCTCAGCGTGGGCACCGGCTGACCGAGCTTCACGTATTCCAGGCCCACATCAACGATCGGCTGCAGCACGCGCAGCAGCTCGCGGTCTTGCGCGAACAGCTGCACCGCTTCGCTGACGGTCAGCGCCAGCACGTCGGCCACGCTGAGTTCACGCGTGACGTCATCGGGCAGCCGGCGATCGATCTTGACCTCCAGAAGTGCCGGGCGATAACGGCTGCCATCGCAATCCGGGCAGCGCAGGTAAACGTCGGACAGGAACTGCATCTCGACATGTTCGAAGCCCGAGCCGCCGCAGGTCGGGCAACGGCCGTCCCCCGAGTTGAAGCTGAACATGCCAGCGCCATAGCCGCGCTGCACCGCCAGCGGCGCCTGCGCGAAGAGCTTGCGAATTTCATCGAAGGCGCCGACATAGCTGGCCGGGTTCGAGCGCGCGGTCTTGCCGATCGGCGATTGATCGACAAAGACGGCATCGCTCAGCCAATCGGCACCGAGCAAGGCATCGTGCTCGCCGGGGGTTTCGGTGGGCTGGCCGAAGTGGCGGGCCAGCGCGGGGAACAGCACGTCCTGCATCAGCGTGCTCTTGCCCGAGCCCGACACACCGGTCACGCAGACCAGGTGGTGCAGCGGGAACTCAACGCTGACATTCTTCAGGTTATGGTCGCGCACGCCCTGCACGATCAGCTTCGGCGTGCTGTCGGTGACGAGCCGCTTGATGCCCATTCCCACCTGCTTGCGCGCGCCGAGGTAAGCGCCGGTCAGCGTATCGGCCTGTCGAATGGCTTCGGGCGTACCGTCGAACACGATGCTGCCACCGCGCTCACCCGGGCCCGGGCCCATGTCGATCAAACGATCGGCCGCGAGCATCACCGCCGGGTCATGCTCGACGACGACCAGTGTGTTGCCGGCGTCGCGCAGGCGGTGCATCGCCTCGACGATGCGGTTCATGTCGCGCGGGTGCAGGCCGATGCTCGGCTCATCGAGCACGAACATCGTGTTGACCAGCGAGGTGCCGAGCGCGGTCGTCAGGTTGATGCGCTGCACTTCTCCGCCCGAGAGCGTGCGGCTCTGGCGATCGAGCGTCAGGTAGCCGATGCCGACGTCACAGAGATAACGCAGCCGCGTGCGGATCTCACCGAGCAGCAGCTTCAGCGCGTCATCGAGCATCGTGCTGGGCAGCGTCAGGCCGCGCGGCGCGCTGCCGTCGGGCGCGCTGCCATCCAGGCCATCGAAGAAGCGGCGAATGCGCTCGATCGGCATCAGCATCAGGTCATGCACAGTGAGGCCGGGCAAGGCTTCCAGCTGAGCGCGTGACCAGGCCGCACCGTGCGGCAAAAAGCGCTTGGCGGGCGGCAGCACCGCATCGGCCGCGGCCTTGCTGCCCATGCGCCACAGCAGCGATTCGGTCTTCAGGCGTGCGCCCGCGCAAGTGGGGCACGGCGTGTAGCTGCGGTACTTCGACAAGAGCACGCGAATGTGCATCTTGTAGGCCTTCGACTCCAGGTATTCGAAGAAGCGCTTGACGCCATACCACTGCTTGTTCCAGTTGCCGTTCCAGTTCGGCGAACCGTTGATGACCCAATCGCGCTGCGCTTCGGTCAGGTGCGACCAGTCGGTGTCACGCGGAATGCCGGCATCGCCGGCGTACTTCATCAGGTCGGCCTGGATCTCTTTCCACGCCGGGGTCTGGATGGTCTTGATCGCGCCGGCGCGCAAGGTCTTGCGGTGGTCGGGGATCACGAGACCGTAGTCGACGCCGATCACGCGGCCGAAGCCGCGGCAGGTCTCGCAGGCGCCCATCGCCGAGTTGAACGAGAACAGCGCCGGCTGCGGCTCGTGGTAACGGATGTCGCTGTCCGGGCAATGCAGGCCGGTGGAATAACGCAGCAACTCGGGCTCTCCTTCCTCGGCCAGCACATAGACGTTGACGCGCCCGCTGCCGCGCTTCAGTGCCATCTCGATCGCCTCGACCACGCGCACCTTCTCCGTGCCATGCACGCGGAAGCGGTCAGCCACCACATCGAGAATCTTGTTGCCCCCTGCAGCCTCGCGCTCGGCCTGCACCTTGGTGAAGCCGCTTGCGGACAGCCATTGCTCGATCTCTTCGGCGCTGGTGTTGGCTGGCAGCTCGACCGGGAAGGTCACGACCACGCGCGGGCTGCTGCGAGCCGCCTGCTGCGCTTGCGCCGACACGGCTTCGCCTTGCGAAGGCACGCCCCCGAACGCAGCGGTGCGGGCCACCAGATCGGCATAGATCGTCTCCGGCGAATCGTGGCGCACCGGCTGCGCGGTCTCGCGGTCGAACAACTCCGAGGCCCGCGCGAAGAGCAGCTTCAGGTGATCGTTCAGCTCGGTCATTGTGCCGACCGTCGAACGCGAAGTGCGCACTGGGTTGGTCTGGTCGATCGCGATCGCGGGCGGCACGCCATCGACACGGTCGACCGCCGGCCGGTCCATGCGATCGAGAAACTGCCGCGCATAGGCGCTGAAGGTTTCGACATAGCGGCGCTGCCCTTCGGCATACAGCGTGTCGAACACCAGACTCGACTTGCCCGAGCCCGAGGGCCCGGTGACCACCGTCATCTCGCCGGTCCGGATGTCCAAATCGAGGTTTTTCAGGTTGTGCTGACGCGCGCCGCGAATGCGGATAAGGCCTGAGGTCATGGGGGAGAGGTCCGGGGGCAAGGAGGCGAACATTCTAAAAGTGGCCCCCTGTGCGCACCGGCCGCCGAAAACGCGGCCCTGGGGCAAGCCAGGTTTTGCCCATGGCGACGAACACGCGGCGCCTGAACATGATGCAGCCGCGCTGCGCCCCAACCGCTGGATGCGGATTGAAACCAGTCTGTGGCTGCGGCCGGCTGACGCGAAGCCTGAGCGCAGTCTGTCCCGCACTACACTCTCCGCCGCAAACGCGCTGGTGTAGCGGCGCCCCTGATGCGCGAAGGTTAGCCTCCGGCCTGCGGCGCGACCCGCCCGGCCCCGCGCCTGCTGCCATCTCTTCACCGCACGCCCTGCAGGGTGGAATCACAACGGCCCGCTACGGGCCAGGAGCCATGACGACATGAAACTGAACTGGATTCGCCTGGCCGCAGCGGCATGGCTGTGGTCGACCGCGTCGATGGGCCACGCCGCGCTGGTCTTCGCGATCAATGAAGGCGTGACTTACCGTGTCACTGACGAGGAGATCCGCCTCAAATATGTCGCGATCGCCGCCGACCTGACCAAGCTGCTGAAGCAGCCGGTGATGATCGAACCGATCAATGACTACCCGGCCCTGCGCAAGGGCCTGGCCGCGCAGACCTATGACCTCGCGCTGGTGCACCCGGCGCATGTGTCGATCAATGCGATCAAGCATTCGGGCTACAAGCTGCTGGCCGTGACGCGCGGTTATCAGCAGTACACCGCGAACTTCCTCGCGCGCGGCGACTCGCCGCTGACGACGCTGACCGATCTGAAGGGCCACACGCTGGGCGTTCCCGATGAAGACTCGATCACGTCATGGATGGTGCGCGCGACCCTGCGCGACGCAATGGGCCCGGGTGCGGCCACGACGCTGCCGGTGAAATACACCTACACCCGTTTCCAGGACGCGGTGCCCTTCTTCATCGAGAACGGGCTGACCTCCGCCGGCGCGACCGCCTCCGGCTCGATCATCAAATCGTGGCAGGCCAAGGGCGGCAAGGTGCTGGGCAAATCGCGATCGATACCGATCAAGCACGTGATCGCCAGCCCGCACCTGTCGGCGGAGCAACAGAGCAAGGTACATGACTATCTGCTGATGCTGGACAGCACCGAAGACGGCAAGAAGAAGCTCGAAACGATCAAGTATCAAGGCTTCGACAACTTCGACGAAGCCGAGATGCTGAAGATCGGGACGTGGCTCGGACTGTGAAAGCCGAGGGCACCGACGCTTGGGCGGCTATCGGTAGTTTCACCGCGACGGTGTGACAAAGTTCCTCTGTTATCGCATTCATAATGCATTTAACGACTCGTCTGAACGCCGTGCTGCATCGGCGATGACGCAGGGAGGGACGTCATGCCAACCACGCTCGAACACCTGCTGCGTACGGGTACCGACAGCGCCGCCGCGATCGCCGCTCCGGGGCGGCCCACGCTGCACTTTGCTGAACTGCGGGCCCTGATCGCCTGCACGCTGGCCACGATCAATGGGCTGAACGTCGGCCGCAATGACCGCGTGGCCATCGTGCTGAACAACGGGCCGGAAATGGCCGCTTGCTTCATCGCCTGCGCCAGCGGCATGGCCAGCGCGCCGCTGAATCCGGCCTATCGCGCCGAGGAGTTCGAGTTCTATCTGTCGGACCTGAACGCGAAGCTGTTGATCGTCGAGCAAGGCAGCACGTCTCCCGCCATCACCGTGGCCGAAAAGCTCGGCCTGCGCATCGTTGATCTCATCGTGCCCGAAGGTGCACCGGCCGGCAGTTTCACGCTGACCGTTCGCGAGAGCGGCGCCGCTGCCGACGTGACACAGAAAATGCAGGCTGGGTTCTCACAGGCCGATGACATCGGCATGGTGCTGCACACCTCGGGCACGACCTCGCGGCCGAAAATCGTGCCGCTGTCGGTCGGCAACCTCTGCGCCTCAGCCGCCAACATCGGCCAAACCTTGCAGTTCACCGAGCGGGATATCGGGCTGAACATCATGCCGCTGTTCCACATCCACGGCCTGATTGCCGGCGTGCTGGCGCCGCTGGCCGCTGGCTCGCAGGTGTTCTGCACGCCCGGCTTCAATGCGCTGAAGTTCTTCGGCTGGATGGATCAGGCGCGGCCCACCTGGTACACCGCCGTGCCGACGATGCATCAGGCGATCGTCGGCCGCGCCAAGGGCCAGGCCGAGGTCATTGAGCGCAACCCCTTGCGCTTCCTGCGCTCGTCGTCGTCGTCGATGCCGCCGCAGGTGATCCGCGAACTCGAAGCCATCTTCAAGGCCCCGTTGATCGAGGCCTACGGCATGACCGAGGCCACACACCAGATGGCTTCGAACCCGCTGCCGCCAAAGGCACGCAAGCCTGGCACCGTGGGCCTGCCGGCCGGGCCGGAGGTCGCGATCATGGGGGAAGACGGCGCGTTGCTCGAAGCGGGTGCCATCGGCGAGATCGTGATCCGCGGTGCCAACGTCACGGCCGGTTATGAGAACAACCCGAAGGCCAATGCCGAAGGCTTTTCGAACGGCTGGTTCCGCACCGGCGATCAAGGCATGAAAGACGCCGATGGCTACCTCAGCATCACCGGCCGCCTGAAGGAAATCATCAACCGCGGCGGCGAGAAAGTCAGCCCACGCGAGGTCGACGAAATCCTGATGGACCACCCCGCGATCGGCCAGGTGGTGTGCTTCGGCATGCCCCACCCAAAGCTCGGCGAAGAGGTGGCCGCCATCGTCGTTTTGAAGGAAGGCGCCACCACCACCGAGCGCGAGCTGCAAAGCTTCGTCGCGCAACGTGCGGCCGACTACAAGGTGCCGAAGAAGATTCTGTTCATGGACGAGATCCCGAAGGGCGCGACCGGCAAGCTGCAACGCATCGGCCTGGCGCAGAAGCTGGGGCTCTAGCCACGCGCGATCGCGCCCTGATCGCAAGCATCCGTTTTCAACCACCGGGGGTAGACAGCGTGACGACCGTTCGTATCCATCTGCGTTCCCTGACCATGGCAACCGCCTGCGCCGTTAGCTTGTGCTCGACAAGCGCGATGGCCTGGGAGCCCGCCAAGCCGATTGAGTTCGTGGTGCCGGCCGGTACCGGCGGTGGCGCCGATCAAATGGCGCGCTTCATTCAAGGTGTGGCGGCCAAGCACAAGCTGACCGCGCAGCCGATCATTGTCGTCAACAAGGCGGGCGGTGCCGGCGCGGAAGGCTTTCTCGACGTCAAGGGCGACAAGGGCAACGCCAACAAGATCGTCATCACGCTGTCGAACCTGTTCACGACGCCGCTGGCCACCGGAGTGCCCTTCAACTGGCGCGACCTGACGCCGGTGTCGATGCTCGCACTCGACCAGTTCGTGCTGTGGGTCAATGCCGAGTCGCCGTACAAGACCACGCAGGACTACCTTGCAGCGCTGAAGGCCCAGCCTGACAAGGCGATGAAGATGGGCGGTACCGGCTCGAAGCAGGAAGACCAGATCATCACGATGCTGCTCGAAAAAACCGTCGGCAAGAAGCTGACCTATGTGCCCTTCAAGGGCGGCGGCGACGTCGCCGTGCAGCTGGTCGGCAAGCACATCGACTCCAGCGTCAACAACCCGATCGAGGCCGAATCGCACTGGCGCGCCGGCAAGCTGCGCCCGCTGTGCGTGATGGACAAGGAGAAGCTGCCCTACCCGAACAAGCTGACTGACACGCTGTCATGGCACGACATCCCGACCTGCGCATCGTCCGGCCTGGCAGTGGACTACCTGATGCTGCGCGGCATCTTCATGCCGCCCGGCGTCAAACCGGATCAGGTGGCTTATTACATCGAGCTGTTCAAGAAGATCCGCGCGCTGCCGGAATGGAAAGAGTTCATGGAAAAAGGCGCGTTCAAGCAGCAGTTCTCGACCGGTACCGAATTCACCTACTGGCTGAGCAAGAACGAGCAACTGCACCGCGTGCTGATGAAAGATGCGGGCTTCCTCGCGAGTTGAGCGCATTCGCATGCAGCCGTGAGGCTTTGACACAGTCAGGGAGGTGCTGATGAGTGAGAGCGACCGGGGTAACGTCGACAAACCCAGCCTGAAACTGCGTGGGCCGGAAGTGGGCGTGGCCGCGCTGCTGGCGGCGATTGCGCTGCTGGTGATCGCCGACAGCCTGCGCGTAGGCATCGGCTGGGCCGATGATGGGCCGCGCTCGGGCTACTTCCCTTTCTACATTGGCCTCTTCCTGCTGGCGGCGAGCCTGGCGGTGATGATCCCTATCTTGCTGCAGTGGCGCGAAACGACCGCCGTGTTTGCCGAGCACGCTCAGCTGCGCACGGTGTTTGCGATGCTGTTGCCGATGGTCGTTTATGTCGGTGGCATCGCCGGACTCGGCATCTATGTGTCGTCATTCCTGCTGATCAGCTACTTCATGCGGCAGCACGGAACCTATCGGTGGCCCTCGACGCTCGCCGTCGCAGCCGGTGTGCCCGTGGCTTTCTTCCTGGTCTTTGAGCGCTGGTTCCTGGTGCCCTTGCCCAAGGGCCCGATCGAACAATGGCTGGGGCTGTGACATGAACATGCAGCGTGCGCCTTGGCCGTCGAACAACATGGCTTTCCATCAACGCGACAGGCGGACAGGCTTCATGCGGAGCACCGCCTGATGGAAGACTTCGGCAACCTGATGCAGGGCTTTGGTGTCGCGCTGACGCTTCCCAACCTGCTCTACATGCTGGTCGGCATCACGCTGGGCGTGCTCATCGGCGTGCTGCCCGGCCTGGGCGGCGCGAATGGCATTGCGATCCTGCTGCCGCTGACCTTCACGATGAACCCGACCTCGGCCATCATCATGTTGTCGTGCATCTATTGGGGCGCGCTGTTCGGTGGCGCGATCACCTCGATCCTGTTCAACATTCCCGGCGAGCCCTGGTCGGTCGCCACTACCTTCGATGGCTACCCGATGGCGCAAAAAGGCCAGGCCGCGCGGGCGCTGACGGCGGCCTTCACTTCGTCCTTCGTCGGCGCATTGTTCGCGGTCATCCTGATCACCTTTCTCGCACCGGTCTTGGCGCATTTCGCGTTGAAGTTCGGCCCGCCGGAGTTCTTCGCGGTTCAGTTGCTGACCTTCTGCAGCTTCATCGGCATAAGCAAGGAAGCGCCGGCCAAAGTGATCGCCTCGATGATGCTGGGCTTTGCGCTGGCCGCCGTCGGCATGGACACC
The DNA here is from genome assembly GCA_903643055.1 of Burkholderiales bacterium. The sequence continues at coordinate 9,204 of CAHJWV010000364.1, forward strand.
GTCACCGGACAATTGCGCATGACCTACGGCATCACCGATCTGTTGAAGGGCTTCGATTTTCTGATCGCGGTGATTGGCCTGTTCGGCATCGGCGAGATCTTGCTGACGATGGAAGAAGGCCTGGCATTCAAAGGGCAGGCGGCGAAGATCAACCCGCGCATCGTGCTGCAGACCTGGCAAGAACTACCGCGCTACTGGATGACTTTTCTGCGCTCCACCGCCATCGGCTGCTGGATGGGCATCACGCCCGGAGGCGCCACGCCCGCGTCGTTCATGAGCTACGGTGTGGCGCGGCAGATGTCGAACGATCCGCATGCATTCGGCAAAGGCCAGATCGAAGGCGTGCTGGCACCTGAGACGGCCGCGCATGCGGCGGGCACCTCCGCACTGTTGCCGATGCTGACCTTGGGCATTCCGGGTTCGCCCACTGCGGCCGTGCTGCTAGGCGGCTTGCTGATCTGGGGCCTGCAACCCGGGCCGATGCTCTTCGTGGAGCAGAAAGATTTCGTCTGGGGGCTGATCGCATCGATGTACCTCGGCAACGTGGTCGGGCTGCTGGTGGTGCTGACCACGGTACCGTTCTGGGCTGCGATCCTGCGCATCCCGTTTGCAGTGATTGCGCCGGTGATCGTCGTCATCTGCGCGATCGGTGCCTACACCGTGCACAGCTCGATGTTCGATGTGGCGATGATGATGGTCTTCGGCGGGGCCGGTTATCTGTTCAAGAAGCTCAAGTACCCGCTGGCGCCGATGGTGCTGGCGCTGGTGCTCGGCGACATGGCCGAGGCGAGTTTCCGGCAATCGATGTTGCTGTCGCAAGGCAGCCTGTCGATCTTTTGGTCTAACCGGCTGGTTGGCAGCATTGCCGGCCTGGCCCTCATTTTGTTGTTGTGGCCCTTGCTGAGCAAAGGCCTGAGTCGATTGAAAAAGCCTGCACCACAAAGAGTTCACTCCGCATGAAAATCGCCATCGTCGGTGCGGGAGCCATCGGTGGCTACCTGGGCACACAACTGTCGCTGTCCGGCGAAGAAGTCACCTTCATCGCTCGCAACAAGAACCTGGAGGCCATTCAGGCCAACGGCTTTCGCCTGATCCTCGAAGATGGCAGCGAACGTCATGCGACGCACGTACGTGCGTCGCAGCACATGGCGAAAGCCGGCCCACAAGATGTGGTGTTATTGACACTGAAGGCCCATCAAGTCAAAGACGTCTTGCCAGAGATGCGCGCGCTGTTCGGACCTGACACAGTCATCGTGACGAT
>CAHJWV010000365.1 GCA_903643055.1 Burkholderiales bacterium
GCCGCGAGCTGAAAGGCCGCGTCACCGCTTGGACGACGCTGAACGAGCCTTGGTGCTCCGCTTTTCTCGGCCATGCCACCGGCCGCCATGCGCCGGGGCTGCAGAGCGTGCAGTACGCTGTCGAAGCCATGCACCACCTGTTGCTGGGACACGGGCTGGCCACGGCCTCACTGCGCAGCAATGACAAGGGCTTGGTCGGCATCGTGAGCAACGTCAATGCCGTTATACCGAACAGCACCAGCGCTGCAGATCGCCGCGCCACCGAGCTGGCCTACGCGTGCTCCAACACCTGGGTGCTGGACCCGGTGATGCTGGGCAAGTACCCTGCCGAGCTGAAAGAACTGTGGCCTGGCTGCGAGCCGCGTGTTCTGCCGGGCGACCTGGAGACCATCAGCACACCGCTCGACTATCTCGGCATCAACTACTACTTCCGCAGCAACATCAAGAGCGACGGCGCACACGGCTATACCGATGAGGTGCTGCTGGAAGGCGTCGAGCGCACGCAGATGGGCTGGGAGGTTTATCCCAACGGTTTGCGCGATCTGCTGAAAGACTTCGGCGCGCGCTATCCCGACATGCCGCCGATCTACATCACCGAGAACGGCATGGCCAGCGATGACAAGGTCACCAACGGCAAGGTTCACGATGAACAGCGGGTCCGATACTTCAACAGCCATCTGGCTGCAATCGACGAAGCGATGCGCTCGGGTATCTCCGTCAAAGGCTATTTCGCGTGGTCTCTCCTGGACAATTTCGAATGGTCCTATGGTTATGAAAAGCGCTTCGGGCTGATCCATGTGAATTACGGAACCCAACAACGTACGCCCAAGGACAGCGCGCTTGCGATCGGCGCTTTCCTGGAACGGCGTCAGGCCGGCGCGTCGGCTTGAGCGACTGCGGACAAAGCGCGGCCGCCCATTGAGATATACCACTGGGCGAGAGCCCCTCACAACGAAGGAGATGAGAGATGACCCGCGCAACCAAATTGGCAGCCAGCATGAGCCTTGCCATCATGTCGATCGGTGCGGCACACGCGCAACGTGCCGAAGTGATTCACTGGTGGACGTCCGGTGGTGAGTCGGCTGCGGTCCAGGAACTGGCCAGCGCCTACAAGGCTGCTGGCGGCACCTGGGTCGACAACGCCATCGCTGGCGCCGACGCTGCCCGCTCCACCGCGATCAACCGCATCGTCGGTGGCACGCCATCGACCGCAGCCCAGTTCAACACGTCCAAGCAGTACCACGACATCATCAAGGGCGGCCTGCTGAACAACGTTGATGAAGTCGCCATCAAGAACAACTGGGACAAGCTGCTGCCCGCACCGATCCTGAACAGCATCAAGGTCGATGGCCACTACTACGCCGTGCCGGTCAACATCCACATGCCGGCATGGTTCTTCTACTCGAAGGCCGCTTTCGAAAAGGCCGGCATCAAGTCTGAGCCGAAGACGCCTGAAGAATTCTTCGCCGCGCTCGACAAGCTGAAGGCCGCTGGCATCACGCCGCTGGCGTTTGGTGGTCAGCCTTGGCAAGAAAAGCTGGTGTTCGACGCGATCCTGGCTCACGTGGGCGGCGCCGAGCTGTACCTCAAGTTCTATCGTGACCTCGATCAAAAGACCATCCAGTCGGATGCGTTCAAAAAGGTCGTGGTGTCCTTCAAGCGCCTGCACGACTATGTAGACGCCGGCTCGGCGAACCGCAACTGGAACGATGCCACCTCGCTGGTGATCTCCGGCAAGGCTGGCGTGCAGATCATGGGCGACTGGGCCAAAGGCGAATTCCAGGCCGCCAAGCAAACGGCGGGCAAAGAGTTCGGCTGCTTCCCGGGCTTTGGTCCGAAGTCGCCTTACATCATCGCCGGTGACGTGTTCGTCTTCCCGAAGACGACCAATGCCGATGCGATCAAGGCACAGCATCTATTGGCCACGACCTTCACGTCGCCAAAGACGCAAGTCGCCTTCAACATCAAGAAGGGCTCGATCCCGATCCGCACTGACGTCGATGCCAAGGCGATGGACATCTGCGCTCAGGCTGGCCTGGAAGTGATGAAGGACCCTTCGCGCCATCTGCCCAATCCGGAAATGCTGACCTCGCCAGACACGGCGGGCGTGCTGCAAGACGTGGTGACCAAGTTCTGGAACACCAATCAGTCGGCCGACGACGCCATCAAGGCCATCGCCGCCGCCGTCAAGAGCTGACCCTCCCTCCCGGAAGGCTGCAAGCGGCCTACCGCTTGCACGCAACGGGACAGCGCGGACGCTCTGCCGTCCGCGTTTTCAATTTCAAAGCATGGAGTCTTCATGACCACGACCAGGCCGCGCAGCCTCTGGCTGCGCCAAGGGGCCATCTATACGGCCCTGCTGCCGATGTTTGCAACCGTCCTGCTGGCTTACCTCGGCACGGTGGCTTGGTCGGTGCGCATCTCGATGAGCAGCTCGCGCACCCTGCCCAACGGTGACTTCGTCGGCTTGGCTCAATACATCCGCCTGTTCGGTTCCGATCGCTGGCTGATCTCGCTGGAGAACGTTGCCCTCTTTGGCGTCATCTTCATCGGCGCCTGCCTGGTGATCGGCTTCTTGCTGGCCG
>CAHJWV010000366.1 GCA_903643055.1 Burkholderiales bacterium
ATGGCGAGGGGCATGGCCGCCAAGATTTCTCCGCCTGCGGTAAATAGCAGATTGCTCAACTCGCAGTAAGCCGATCGACGACTACTTATGCAATTCCGAGGGAACGCGATGGCCCCAGATGCCATGCGCACGGCGAGGAATGCAATAACGAATGAGAAGGCGATTCCTCCCCAACCGAGATTACGGCGGGAGGCCTTGAATTTCACCCACGGTAACGCAGCGATGACCACGAGAAAGACGCACAGGCCGATGGACGCGGGGTCAAAACTTCTCTCAGGCCGATCGACCAACAAGGCAATCGGCATGGCGACCAGAATCGTTGAAAGCAACAGTTTGAAGATGAACCACACGCCGTTGAGCAGGCTGATCAAGGTCTGGAAACCTGAGGCGCGCCCTGAATAACTAGGTGGTGTTTTCTTGATGGATGGGAAAAGAGGCATGGGTATCGAAAGCGTTTCTAACGTGAATCATTGAGGGGCGGCCGAATGCGCCCAGCGCAGGCTTGAGCCCGTTGGCTGGGCTCCGCGGGCCGTGTCAATGGATGGTCTTTAAATTGCCTGCCCTGGCGATACCTGCTTGCGCCCGGCCACCAGCCAGCCGCGCACCGCGCTGCCGCCTTCCTGGCGCAAGGTCTCTTCGGTGATCTCGGCCAGTTCGAAGCCGGCCTCGGCCAGCGTCTGTTCGACATGGTGCCGTGAATGGGTGTAGCGGCCGTGCGGCTGCAGGCGGTAAGGCAGGCCTTCATCATCGGTCATGGCTTCGACGGTGAACACGAGCGTGCCTTGCGGGCGGATCGAGTTGCCGGCGGCATGCATCAGTGCCTGCAGGTCGCCGAAGTAGCACAGCGTGTCGGCCGACACGATCACGTCCCATTGCCCTGGCGACTCGGTCAGAAACTCGGTCAACTCGGCCTTGTAGAGATCGGTGTAGACGGCCTTGGCCTTCGCATGGTCGATCATGCCGCGCGACAGGTCGACCCCTGCCAAGATGCGCGCCCAGGGCGTTATCAGCGGCCCGCACAGGCCGGTGCCGCAGCCGGCATCGAGCACCACGAATTGCCGGGCCGGCGCAGGCAGATGGCGCGCTAGCATCGCGGCGCAAAGCTGCGGGGCCTGGTATTGCAGCCGCTCGTTGAGCTGCGTTTCGAAGCTGTCGGCGAAGCGGTCGAAGGTGTATTCGACGTAGCTGTCGGGCGCACGCTCGGGCACGTTTTCGCCAGAGCAGGCGGCGTGCATGTGGCGGGCCATCGGGTGGTCGGGCTCATCGTCCAGCCATTGGCGAAACACCTCGGCGGCCTCTTTCACCTTGCCCATCGTGTAGTAGGTGATGCCCAGCAGCTTGCGGCCGTCGGGGTGGCCCGGCATCAGCTGGATCGACTTGCAGTAATAGCCGATCGCGCCCTTGATGTCGCCCTCGTCGGCATGCAGCAGGCCGAGGTTGTTGTGGGCGTTCAGGTGCTCGGGGTTCAGCTCGATGGCGCGCAGGTATTGAGCGCGCGCCTGGGCAAACTGGCCCTGTGCGCGATACAGCGCGCCCAGGTTGTTATGCAGATCCGCTGAATCCGGCGACAGCCTCGCCGCTTGCTCATAGGCGTTCGTGGCTTCGGGCAGGTGATTGCGCGACGCGTGGATGTTGCCGAGGTTGTTGTGATACCCCGCGAAGTCCGGCACCTGCCGGATGGCTTGCTCGATCGATGCGATGCCTTCGTCGCTGCGCCCGGTCTGGTGCTGCAGCATGCCCAGCAGATGCAACACATCGGGATGCGCCGGCGACAGCGCAAGAATGCGCCGGTAGATCTGCTCGGCGCCTTCGAGCTGGCGTGCCTGGTGCATCTCGATGGCTTTGAGCAAGGCCGCTTCGAGGCTGATTTCCTCGGGCTCGCTTGCGCTCAGTTCTTCAACGGGTGATGCCGTATTCATCGCGCTGCTCCTTCGAACCTGATGTATTTCTGTATGAACATGCAAGAACTCAAGTGCGAGCCTGCATGAAGGCCGAGCTATAGAACGCTTTCGCAAATTCGAGTGCCTTGCGGTCCATGTCGGCAAAGCCCAGGGCGTTGGTGCGCTGCTCGGGCAGTTGCCAGTTCTGCGTGTCAGTTTTGCGGGTGGGTGTGATCTGGTCGGTCTCGCGATCGATGCGCACGTGAACCGAATAAGAGACTCGCTCCAGCTCCTCAGACCACGCCTTCTTTTTCATGACAGGGTAGGTGACATGAAAGTATTCCCAGTCTTGATGGACGCCAGAGATATCGATGCTTGCGTGAGGGAAGTGATCATCGCTGTCTTCAGCGAACCAGCAGAACAGGTTGCGGTCATTGCCGCTGCCCGGTCGCTTGATGAATTTTCCGGCATAGGTGCTGGATTTGAGTTCAACGGTATCGGGGATGCTGGTGGTCTTCATGGCTTCTCCTTTGATGTGGCAATCCATCGGAACAGCGTGCAGGCCCGTCGGCTTGCACTTTCAAGGGCAGCGCTAACCGGTGGGCAGCGCATGCGAGATCGGCGATCGGCTGATTCAATCGCCATGACGGCGAAGAAACGCTTTCTGAATGTCATCCGGCAAGACGCTGTAGTTGTCTGCCGATCCATACCAGCGTGTGGACGTGCTTTGCCCGGTTCGGCTGAAGAAGCCTGCCCACGATTTGCCGGAGGCGGTGTCGATCACGAGCGTGGCATGCTGCACTGGGCAGTTGTGGGGCAGACACCGATCGATGATCAGGTAAGCGCCGCTTTCCCGAACCGGCGCTTCGACATCCAGCCGGGCCCAGAGCGCCATCTCGGCCTTTGGAAGAATTTGCTTCAACACTGCTTTTACCGGAGCTTGCTGCAGCAAGCTCGCTTTGGTGCTCAAGTGGTCTGATGGATATTTCCCCACCCACGCGCGCAGCGGTTCCAGGTTTTCGGCGTGAGCTGTAGCGCTCAGCCATAGCATTGCGGTCATGAAAAAAGCCCTGAGCAAGCTTTTGCTGCTGCGTTGGCGATCGTTTGAATTCATGTATGAATTTTGTGAAGCGCTGTCATCGGATGGGCATTGTCTTTTTTCAGGCAGTCTTCGCACTTGACAATGGACTTTGAGTAACCCGGCCCTGTACCAAAGCTTTTATCGATGCCAGCCAGCTTTTGTTTGGCGATGTCCAGGTAGAGCGTTCCGCATTGAATGTTTTTAGCTGCGTCGGTCATCTCGCTGTGCTCGAAATGGATGTCTTTGGGTGAGCATTTGTTGACCATCTCGACCGCACCCTTGGTCATCTGCATCAACCCAGTCGCTGAGGACTTGGCGTTCTTCAATGAGGGATCGAAGTTGGTTTCTTTCCAGATCAAGCAGATGACAAACTCGTTCGAAAATGTCTTGGACTTGTTGTTGTCTTTAACCAGTTTCTTCAAGTCGTCGTAGTTCATTTTTTAAGCTTCCGCTGTGTCGTGTCGAGGGGGTAGCCCATGGTTCAGGCCACCGAATTTTTAACGCTCAAGCAAACGCATACGCGAATTGCCCATCCGCGGCCGTCACCTTGACGCCCGCGATCGCGCGGCCTTCCATCATTCGCGTCAGGAACTCGCGGCTGATGTCGGGCAGCATCGTGTTGGTCAGAATGGAGTCGATCATTCGCCCACCCGATTCGCTTTCGGTACAGCGGCTAACGACCAGGTTGACCACATCGTCACCGTATTCGAACGGAATCTTGTAGCGGGCCTCGACGCGCTTCTTGATGCGATTCAGTTGCAGCTTGACGATCTTGCCGAGCATCTCGTCAGACAGCGGAAAGTAGGGGATCGTGACCAGCCGGCCGAGCAGCGCGGGCGGGAAGATCTTCAGCAGCGGCTCGCGCAGTGCCTTGGCCAAGCCTTCGGGCTCGGGCATCAGCTCCGGGTCTTTGCACATGCTGGCAATCAGCTCGGTGCCGGCGTTGGTGGTCAGCAGGATCAGTGTGTTCTTGAAGTCGATGAAGCGGCCTTCGCCGTCTTCCATGAAGCCTTTGTCGAACACCTGGAAAAAGATCTCGTGCACATCGGGGTGAGCCTTCTCGACTTCGTCGAGCAGCACCACGCTGTAAGGCTTGCGGCGCACCGCCTCAGTCAGCACGCCGCCTTCGCCATAGCCCACATAGCCGGGCGGCGCGCCCTTGAGCGTCGAGACGGTGTGCGCCTCCTGGAACTCGCTCATGTTGATGGTGATGAGGTTCTGCTCGCCGCCATACAAGGCCTCGGCCAGCGCGAGTGCGGTCTCGGTCTTGCCGACGCCGGAGGTGCCGGCGAGCATGAACACGCCGATCGGCTTGCTCGGGTTGTCGAGGCCCGCGCGCGAGGTCTGAATGCGCTTGGCGATCATCTCCATCGCATGGTCTTGGCCGATCACGCGCTGGCTGAGCAAGGACGCCACTTTGAGGATGGTCTCCATCTCGTTGCGGGCCATGCGCCCGACCGGGATGCCCGTCCAGTCACCGACGACGCTGGCCACCGATTGGTAGTCGACCGTGGGCAGGATCAGCGGGTGTTCGCCTTGCAAGGCAGCCAGTTCATCTTGCACGCGCTTCAGTTCGGCCAGCGTCGCGGCGCGGTCGGCATCGGACAGCTTTGGCAGCTCGGCGGCCACGGTTTCGGCCGCTTTTTCAGCCGTCTTTTCCAGCTTGCTGCCGGTGCCTTCGACCGCGCCGACCACGCCGCGCAGCTTGGCGCGCAGTGCGAGC
>CAHJWV010000367.1 GCA_903643055.1 Burkholderiales bacterium
GCACCCACGTCACGAACTTCGTTAACAGCCTGTACAGCATCATCCAGAAGTTCGGCTTCGACGGCATTGACCTTGACCTCGAAAGCGGCGTTGCGCATGGCACGCCGATCCTCGATAACTTGGTCACGTCGATGCGGCAGCTCAAGGCCAAAGTCGGTCCGAGCTTCTATCTGTCGATGGCACCGGAATGGCCGTATGTGCAAGGTGGCTTCACAGCGTACGGCAGCATCTGGGGCTCCTATCTGCCGATCATCAATGCCTTACGCAACGATCTGTCAGTCATCCACGTCCAGTACTACAACAACGGGGGCCTGTATACGCCGTACGCCACTAGCGCACTACCAGAGGGTTCGGTCGACATGCTGGTCGGTGGCAGCAAGATGCTGATCGAAGGCTTCCCGCTGGCAAATGGCTCGGCGGGCAATTTCACCGGCTTGCGTCCTGATCAGGTGGCATTCGGCGTACCGTCGGGCCCGCACTCGGCGAATTCCGGTTTCGTCACGGCCGACACGATCAAGCGCTCGCTGGATTGCCTGACCCGTCTGACCAACTGCGGCAACGTCAGGCCGGCGCAGGCTTACCCCAGCTTCCGCGGCGTGATGACCTGGTCGATCAACTGGGACAAGTTCGACGGCTACAACCTCTCGAGCCCCATTGGCCCTTACCTCAAGTCGCTGCCCTGAGCGATGAGTCACTGATGCATGGGCCGGTCGGCGGGCGACTGCTGCTGGCTCATGTATCAACGACAGGCATTTGACCCCGAGTGGCTGACCGAGATTCGAAGGGCCGGCCGTTTGGCATTTCGTTTGAGCGCTGAGCGAGCGGCCGGAACTGGGGCTTGTTTGGTATGACGGTGTCACCCGGCTGTGCCAGTGAGGTCCAATCGTGATCCATGAAATCCCAGAATCGCAATGGAGGGTTGGTCTACTCGACCGACTCCGGCCGGATGTGCCCAACATGCCGGCAAGCGCTAGCGCAATGCAGCTGTAGCAAGGCTCGCGCACCGTCACCCTCGGACGGCATCGTGCGGGTGTCTCGCGAAACCAAAGGGCGTGGCGGCAAGTCGGTGACTGTCATCAAAGGTGTGCCGGTTGACGATGTCGCGCTATCACTGCTCGGCAAGCAACTCAAAGCGGCTTGTGGTTCAGGCGGCACCGTCAAGGCCGGCATGATTGAAGTGCAGGGCGAGCACGTCGAGCAGGTGATGGCTTTTCTGCAAAAGCAGGGTTGGTCTGTTAAACGGGCTGGCGGCTAACGCCTCATTCCGAGTGAGGGCGGCTGATCACAATTGATGCGCGATGCGATGACGCAGAGGCTCCCTTTGCCCCAGTCAATGGCAGAGTTTCATTCGGCGCGGTGACTGCAGATCTAACCGATCAATTGCCTGCACAGTCAGTGACAGATTTCGATTCGACATGATTTCTCCGGCGGGGGAAACTCGCTCGGCACTCATTCATCGATCGACCTTTCCATACACCGCGTGGCGCGCTAGCGCGAATGCGTAGATGTGAGCGGTCGACATCAACAGGCAGTCACCATCTTGAAAAACATTTTCGCAAAGAGCGCGCCGCAAATGCGCCTTCTGGCCGCGTTGGCCGCCGCCGTCGTGAGCGTGTCAGCTCACGCGGCTTATCCCGCATGGGCAGCCGACGTGTATTACGCAGCCGGCACGGTTGTGTCTTATCAAGGGCGCGACTTCAAGGCCATCGTGTCCCAGGTCGATTACTCTGGTACGGGCTGGAATCCGAGCATTGCGGCGCTGTGGCAAGACCTTGGCCCAAGCGGAGGGGCTGCGCCTGCGCCTGCGCCGAAGCCACCAGCACCAGCACCAGCACCAGCACCAGCACCAGCACCAGCACCAGCACCAAAGCCGGTCCCTGCGCCCGCTCCAGCCCCAGCCCCCACCCCGGCGCCTGTACCGGCCCCCTTACCTGCTCCTGCAGGTGCGCCTGCCAAGCCGGTCATTCAGATCCAGAACTACGACCATGCAGGCAACTTCGCGATTGTCTGGAGCAAGTACTACGGGATCAGTGGCACCTCATGGGAGCTTTATGAGGACGGCGTGAAAGTGCAGTCAGGCGCCATCGCGGATGTGGGTACCGGAACCCAATCGGTAACGATGCAGCTCTCCAACAAACCCCTCGGCCTCTATACCTATCAGGTCAAGCTCGTGAATTCAGCCGGTGGCACGTTCAGCGACAGCGCCTACACGACGGTGGGCAATGCGTCACTGATCAGCATCAAGCAATGGGACGCGAAAGGCCAGTCGTTGCTGAGCACGCTGTCGCCCGGCTCGGTCACGTTGGATCTGGGCGTGGCAGGCGGTGGCAGTGCCAATTACACCGTTGCGTCCAACAACCCGCAGGTCGCGACTGTGTCAGTGTCTGGAAGCCGCTTGACCGTCAATGCTTTGAGCGCGGGCCGTGCAGGCATTCGCATCAAAGACAACAACGGGCATGGCCGCTGGGTGGGCGTGAAGGTGAAGAATGCCGATGGCAGCTCGCCCGGCGTTCCCAAACATGTGTCGATCGGCTCGGTGTCCGACGACAGCGGCACGGCACTGGCCAACTGGCAGAACTTCGAGTCTGGCGATCTGAACACCCGGGCAGACATTCGCTATATCTACCTCAATGGCGGAGCGTCAGTGGCCGGTAATACAAGCTGGTGCACCTGGACCACCGTGCCGTGTTTTCGTGCCACCAACTTCATTCGCGAGTCGAAGAAGCTGGGCATGATTCCGGTCTTCGTGTTCTACAACATCGCAGACGGCAGCGAGAGCTACCAGAGCGACCTGGCTCACATCCAGGACAGCAACTACATGGCGGCGTACTTCAAAGACTGGGTCAAGGTCATCGACATCGCGAATGCCGAGTCACCGGATGACCCTGTGGGCTATGTCATCGAACCCGACTTCATCGGCTACATGATGCAGAACTCGGGCTTGCAGCCATCGCAGATCAGCGCCCGTGTCGATCAGGCTTACGCCGCAGGTGTGCTGACATCGGCCGACCCCTCATTTCCGAATACGTTGGAAGGCCTGGTCAAGGCGGTGAACTACATCATTCAAAAGCGCAGCCGCAATGCCTGGTATGGCTGGCAGATCAACATCTGGTCGGATGCGCAAAGCGGCGCTTCGGGCAATGGCCTGATGCACATCACCGACAGCTCGGAAAAGGGCTGGTCTGCAGGTCGCCCACTGATCGCAGCCAGTGCCCGCCGCGTAGCCGACTACTACAACGCCGCAGGCATCACAAGCTATGGCGCGAGCTTCATCTCGTTTGACAAATACGGCTATGACGGCGGTGCTGCGGGCAATGGGCGTTGGATGTTCAGCGCGGATCACTGGAACAACTATCTGCACTATGTGCAAACCTTGAACGGTGCGCTGAGCAAGCCGGTGGTGCTGTGGCAGCTTCCGGCCGGCCATGTGAATGGCTCGACCAGCGTCAATCCCTATACCCACGCGCCATACGCTGCGTTGAGCAACAGCACCAGCAAGCGTTACGAAGACACGGCGCCGACTTACTTCTTTGGCGATACCTTCACTGCTTCCGGCAGCATCTTCCCGGCCAGCTACTACACCACCAATGCGGCGGGTGACAGCAAGATCTCCGCAAACGGCGCCCAGATCACCTGGGGCAGCCATCTGGAGGAAGCCAAGCGTGCGGGGGTTATCTCGTTGATGTTCGGTGCCGGTGTCGGTGACTCCACCGACAACATCGGTCTCAACAACATCGAGTTGACTGATGACCACTGGTGGCTGGTGAAGGCCAACAGCTATCTGCGCTCCGGGCTGGTCAAGCTGCCCTGATGGGCTTGAGCGGCCGGTGCCGATCGGGAGATCGGCACCGGCCGCAGCCTTCTGCGTTCCGGGCGGAAGACGGCCAAAACGCTTCGACCTCAAGCGGCCAGGCACTGGCCGGGCGGCCGGTTCATCCAGCTACCGAGTTAGCCTCAGGCTGCCGGAGCGACTCTCTGCGGGCCTCTTCACGCAGACTTCACATCGGCTTCGCAGCGAGCACGGATGCTCTCGATCGCCGGCCATTCCCAGCCGGCGATTTCAGGAGTCCTTGTGTCGCAAACCCTTTCTTGCTCTGATGCCGTGCATGCCTCTGCAGCGCCGCATCTCGTTGTGCACGGTGGTGTGGCGCTGTCTAGCCAGATCGTGCCGTCGGCCAACAAAAACGCGGTGTTGCCGATCCTGTGTGCAACCTTGTTGACTCGGCATCCCGTGCGTCTGCGCGCCGTACCCGACATCACCGATGTGCGAAAGATCCTCGCACTCTTCGAGCAGTTGGGCAGTGCGGTGCAGATGGATTTCAAGTGCGGTGTCTTGAGCTTCCACCACCGGCATACCCAATTCGATGCCGCCCGCCATCGCCTGCCTCGGGAAATGCGTTCATCGATCATGCTGGTGCCGCCGTTGCTCGCGAGATTTGGGGCGGCACGCATCGAGAACGATGTGACGGGCTGTACCTTGGGCGTACGGAGAT
>CAHJWV010000368.1 GCA_903643055.1 Burkholderiales bacterium
GTGCTGGCGAACCCGGCGGCCGAGGCGCTGTTCGGCTACCCGCCGGGTGAGCTGGTGAAGCTCAATGTCGACGCCCTGGTGCCCGACAGCATTCGCCCGCGCCACGCCAACTATCGCCAGGCCTATGCCAACCATCCCCGCACGCGGCCGATGGGTACGCAGATGGACCTGGTCGCCAAGCGCTGCGACGGCAGCGAGGTGATGGTCGAAATCGCCCTGAGCCCGCTGCACGAAAGCCAGCTTCCCTACGTGGTCGTGGCCGTGCGCGGCATCGGCGCCTACCCACGCGTCAAACAGGCGTTGCAACGGGCGCGCTACAGCGAATACGTCGCGCAGATGGGCCGGCTGGCGGTCGACACCCGCGATCCACAGGTCTTGTTGAAGCAGGTCACGGCCGTGGCCGCGGAAGCCTTGCAGGTCCAGATGGTCGTGCTGTTCCTGCTGGAGGCCGATCGGCTCGAGTTTCGCGTTGCCGCCGGCATCGGGTTGCTGGCCGATGAAGGCGTCGGCACCCGCATGCCCAACCGGCCCGACAGCCCGGCAGGCTACGCGCTGTTGGCTGGTCAGCATGTCGTGACACCCGACTACCGGGAGGAGCCTCGCTTCGCAGTGCCCGCGAGTTATCTTGACGCCGGCCTGGTCAGTGCCTTGACGGTGCCGTTGTCTGATCAAGGCCAGGCGGTGGGCGTGCTGAGCGTGCGCTCGAAGCAGCCGCAGCGCTTCGGCGATGACGAAGTGCGGTTTCTCGAATCGTTGTCCAACCTGCTCTCGGCCACCTTGCAACGCGTGCAGACCGAAGAGACGCTGAATCACGCGCAACGGCTGGAAAGCGTCGGCCAGCTCACGGGCGGCATTGCCCATGATTTCAACAATCTGCTGACGGTGATCCAGGGCAATCTTCAGGTCCTGGAAGAACACCGCACCGCCCAGAGCGACCCGCACCTTCAGCAACTGGTGGCCGCCGCCTTGCGGGCCAGCCGCCGCGGTGCCGAACTCACCAGCAAGCTGCTGGCCTTCTCGCGGCGGCAGGTGCTGAGCCCGAGCCGTGTCGATGTAGATGCCTTGCTTCATTCGCTGGCCGACATGCTGCGCCGCACACTCGACCAGCGCATCCGCATTCGTGTGAACGCACAGAACGGCGACCTTTCTTGCCTGGCCGATGCCGGGCAATTGGAGTCCGCCCTGCTCAACATCGCGATCAACGCGAGAGATGCCATGCCAACGGGCGGCGAACTCGGCTTCGCCTGCAGAACCGAAGCACAGCTGCCCGCCGACCTCAGCGACTTCGCTGCCACCAATGCCAGCCCTGGCGGCTACGTGTCCATCGCCATCTCGGACACCGGCGCGGGCATGTCCGAAGACGTCAAGGAGCGCGCCTTCGAACCCTTCTTCACGACCAAGGAAAGCGGCCGCGGAACGGGCCTTGGCTTGAGTACCGTGTACGGGTTCGTGAAGCAGTCACGCGGCGCTGTCACGCTGGAAAGCGCACTCGGCGCAGGCACCACGGTCACGCTGTACATCCCGCGCGCCATTCACCGCGAGATACCCGTCGATGCGGCCGTTGCCGGCGCTTCCTTGCCCGCGCAATTGAGGATCGTGCTGGTGGAAGATGAACTCGAAGTGCGCGCGGTGGCGTTGCAGTTTCTGGCTGCGCTCGGCTGTGTGGTCAGCCCGTTTGCCAATGCCGAACAAGCCTTGCAAGCCCTGGCGATGGGGCTTCAGTTCGATCTGCTGCTGAGCGATGTGGCCCTGGGCGCAGGCATGCGCGGCACCGAGCTGGCCCGCGAGGTCCGTCAGCTGCGCCCGGGCGTGGCGGTGTTGCTTGTCTCGGGTTATTCAGCGGAGCTGCTGGACATCAATCAAACCGCCCCGGCCTCCTGGGAGCTGCTCGCCAAGCCCTATGGCCGCAGCGAGTTGCAGGCCGCGATGGTGCAGGCGCTGGCCGTGCGGAGCACGGCCTGAGCGGCGCGCTTACTGGATCATCGCGCTCGCCGGCGCATGGAGCCCTTGCTGAATGAATACGGCCAGGGCGTCCAGATCCGGGATCTGCACGTCGCGCCGTCCGTTGCCGCTGAAGCGGATGACTTCATCACGCGCCATCCGCGATAACGCACGGCTGACGGTTTCGAGCTTCATGCCCAGGAAATTGCCGATCTCGGCGCGCGTCATGCGAAGCGTGATCTGGTCATTGCGCAGGCCACGGTGCGACAGCGATTCGGCCCAGTTGTACAGAAACTCGGCCACGCGGGCGTCGGCCGGCAAGGTGCACCGTGACAACAGCGCGTCCCGGTCGCGCGTCAGTTCACGGCTCATCGCGCGGTGCAGCAAGGCCATCAGCATCGGTTGCCTTGCGCAGGCCACCAGCACGTCTTCATAGCGGACCGACCAGACCTCGCCGGTGTCCATCGCTTCGGCGTCGCAACTGTGGCTTCCACCGGCAATGCCATCAAAGCCCAGCCAGTCGCCCTTGAACTGAAGAGCCACCATCTGCTCGCGTCCGTCGGCCGCCAGATTGACCAGCTTGAAGATGCCCGAGTTGATGAGATGAAGACACTCGAAATGCTCGCCGGCCTGATAGACCTTGTCACCGGCGTGCAGCAGCCGGCGGGTCAGTGGCAGGGTCTCGCTGACAAGCGCCAAGGCTTCGACGATGCGCTGACTCGTAGCGCGCAGGCCGTGCGGCTGGGCACGCGCCGCACCGACCACCTCGCCGGAATGCCGAACTGCCAACGCAGCCGGGTTCGAAGGAGAAGTTGACGTTGAAAGATGGCTCAGCATGGCTTGCTCGCGGTGTTTGAGATGGAATGAACGAAGCGTAGGAGGGGCGCGTCAACACAGAGGGAACGGCGTGAGACGCTGGGTAACAGGGGGTGAACCGCATGTATCAACGCCGGTATCGATCACCGCCATGACCGGCGATCGACACGCCGCTTGACGCCGATCAAAGCGGCACGGCCGGCTTTCACTAGGCTTGCCGTCATGGAGCCCAACACCATGCAAACTGCCTCCCCTTCTTCCAAGCGATGGACCTTCGATGCCCTCTCTCCTGCGGAGCGCGATGGCGTGCTGAACATGGCCGTGGTGTTGGAGCTGTCCGCCAACGGCGGAGCACCGGTGCCCATGCTGCGAGGCAAAAACCTGGCCGTTCTGTGCGAAGACTCGGATTGCCCTCGCCTGGCCTCGTTCACGCAGGCCGCAGCCGCACTGGGCGCACAGGTCACCCACATCCGGCCCAGCGAAACACTCGCGTTGTCGGGCGATTTCGCAGATGCCGTTGGCGGCCTGCTCGGCCTGCTCTACGACGCCATCGAATGCCACGACATGCCCCCGGATACCCTGGAGCGCCTGGAGCGCATCACCGGCAAACCCGTCTTCAATCAACTGGCCTGCTTAAAGCCCGGTGAACTGCCAGCGCCGCACGCGTCTCAATTCACTTTGCAGGCCTTGCTGTTGCACGCCCTTTCCTGATCGACCTGGCAGGAGCCCATGGCCTGCCGATCGGCGCCGGCCCGGGCAAATAGCCATCAGGAAAAGCCGCCACGCCCGCAGCACAAGCGCTCAAGGCCGCGTGGGGCGCTGCCGGCGAAACGCATCACACCAGCCCTTCGCTGCCACCACGCGCCGCGGAAACAGCGTGCAGCTGCCCCAGGACGGCTCCGCCACGGCGCCATAAAGCGCGCAGGTAGCGCAGTCTTCACCCGGCTTGTATTTAGGATATTGCGGCCGGTCGAGCCGCGCGGCATCTTCCACATAGCCGACGGCCCGCGCATGCGGGTCAGCCTCACTCAGACGGGGCATCGCAGGTAAGCCCTGCGGTGCTTGCGCACGCGCCGCGCCGCATGCCAATGCCGCCCCGGCCGGCACGATCAGCAGGAAGATACGGCGCGTACTCATTGCTGAGCCCGCATCGTTCGACACCTGACTGTGTCAACAACGGCCGGCACTCCCTGAGCGACCAATCGGCGCGAGATCAGCAGGGCAGTCAGCAGGGAAGTCAACAGGGAAAGGAGATGAAAGCATGAAGACATAAAGGGGCAGGCCGAGCCAAAGATGAACCCAGTGCGCGCAGGCGAGTCGGCAATCGTGCTGATGCAAATCAAATGAAAGGTCGCTGCCTTCTGAAGCGGGCTGTCAGACCGCTGAGGCGCACAAGGCGCTGACACTCTCCCACAATCCATGGCCGAGCGACCAGCTGGAAGCCGCCACGAGACAGGCCCCGGAAATGCGGATCGCCGCGCGGCCTGCCAGCCAGCCGCCCTTACGCTTCGTTCCTTGCCGCGCCCAGACCCGCGCCGTCAGCCACAGCCCGGGCGCCGAAGCGAACGCAAAGCCCGCCATCACCGCCGCACCCGCCGTCGGCGTGCTGGCCAGCGCGGCAACGATCAAGGCCGATTGCAGCAGGCCGCAAGGCCAGGCCACCCAGGCTGCGCCCCAAGCGCCAGAACGCAGAAGACCTGAGCGCCCAGGCTGCGGGCCGGTCATGCCTTGCCATGCCGTTGGAAGGAGGTGTCGATGCTGTCGCGACGACAGCCCAGGCTGAAGCGACATCCATCGTGGCTGCTGGCCGCGCAGCAAGAGCCAACAGCCCAGTGCCAGCGCACCCAGGTGGATCAAGGTCCACAACGGGCGCAGCGCCGGGGCGGCCACACCGGCCAGCGCCAGCCATTGCGCACTGGAAGCCACCACCGCACCGGCCACGGCATAACTCACCGCGCGGGCGGCATGGAAAGAACCCAGTGCGCTACGCGTGCCACCGCAACGCCCGTTCAGCGCCGAACTGGATGCGCCGCACATGGCCATGCAATGCGGCGTGCCTGCCGCTCCCATCAGCACGCCACTCAGCACCAGCGCCGCATCCATGTTCAGGCAATCCGGGAGTAACCCACCGCGGATCGATCCGTCTGAAGATGCCGGTCAAACACCATCGCCACGGCTCGTACGAAGAACCAGCCCGTTGACGTGACTTGCAAGGCTGCGGCTGACAGCTTGATCAGGCCTTGCTCGGCCAGGCGTTCCAGTGCCGGCCACTCGTCACTGAAATGGCGGCGCAGGTCCAGCCCGTGCGCCCGGCCGATGGCGTCGAACTCGACGCGGCCTTGGCACATCACGGCCATGATGACTTGGCGGCACAGGCGGTCATGTGCATCCAGCATCAGACCGCGAGCCACCGGCAATGCACCACCCTCTACCCGCGCGAGGTACTCCGGCAAGGTCTTGGTGTTCTGGGTGTAGCCGTCTCTCATCTGGCCAATCGCAGAAACACCGAGGCCGATCAGATCGCAATCCGGCTGCGTGCTGTACCCCTGAAAGTTGCGGTGCAGCCGACCTTGCCGCTTGGCCACGGCCAGCGCATCACCGGCCAGTGCGAAATGGTCCATGCCGATGTAGTCATACCCTTGCATCAGAAAGCAGTCGATTGCGTCACTCAGCATCTCGATTCGCGCATCGGGCGTCGGCAGGTCATCGGCATGAATGCGGCGCTGGGGCTTGAAGCGCTCGGGCAGATGGGCATAGGCATACATCGCCACACGATCGGGCCGCAAGGCCACGACCTGCTGGATCGTGGCCGCGAACGAGGCCGGCGTCTGCTGCGGCAGCCCGTAGATCAGGTCGACGTTGATCGACGCGAAGCCCACATCGCGCGCGGCCTGCATCAGCTCGCACACCTCGTCATGGGGCTGCACGCGGTGCACCGCCGCCTGCACCCGCGGATTGAAATCCTGCACGCCGAAGCTGATCCGGCTGAAGCCCAGGCGCGCCAGATGCAACAGGCGCTGCGGTGTGACGGTGCGGGGGTCGACCTCGATCGATATCTCCGCATCCGGCCTCACCTGAAAGCACTGGCGCACCGCTGCCATCAAGCCATCGATTTCGTCGTCAGCGAGAAAGGTCGGTGTGCCGCCACCGAGATGGATCTGCGTCAATTCCTGGGCGGCGCCGAGCAGGGCGGCATACATCGCCATCTCCCGCTGCAGCGCCGCGAGATAAGGCTTCGAGCGCCGGTGGTCGCGCGTGACGACCTTGTTGCACGCACAGTAATAACAGACCGATTCGCAGAACGGAATGTGCACGTACAGCGACAGCGGGCGCGCCGGTGCCCGCAGGCGCAGCTGCGACACCAGCCCCGCATCGGATTCGTTGGCCATGAAACGGTCTGCCGTCGGATACGACGTATAACGCGGCCCGCCCTGGCCAAAGCGGCGGATCAACTCCGGCGACACCACACGCGGCAACATGCGGCTGGCAGCCGCTGGCTCAGTCAGAAGAAGGCTCATGGCGCTTACTGTGTCTCGAGGCCGCGAACCACGGCTTGATCGGGATCAACCCAATCGAATCGCGCGCCCCGTTCAAACCGGGCCTGCGCGCTTGTCCATCAGCAAAACCGTCAATGCGCTGGACATGGCGATGACAAACCAGCACAGCACGAAGGTCAGGGTGTAGATGGCCTGGTGCGACCACGCGACAGAAGGGCCGGCAAACCAGCGCAGATCGGCCGGGTCGACCACCGCGAAGATCAGCACCTCCAGCACGCCGGCCATCAAAAACGCCGGCCACAGGATTTGCAGAGCTCGCGTCGTCATGGCGTGCGCGGCGTGGCCGCGTGGTTGCGGGCCTTCAGTGCAGGTGCAAGAGAAGCCTCGCGCTCGGTTGCGGCCAGGCGCGGTTCCAGGATCACCGGATCGATGTGCGACCAGGCCAGCCAGGCGGTGACGGCACTGGCCAGCACCACGGTGGCAGGCCCTGCAATCACCAGCCAGACCATGCCGAAGCGCCACCAGGGCCTTGGCTCAGACGTCACGGAAACGTTCTTCGATGGAGAAGCCATGGAGCCTCCTGGTTAGAAAACAGATTCAGCGCGGAACGACGAAGGTCGAACGCTCCAGCACGTCGGCCGACTGGTCGGTGCCTTGCGCCAGCCGTTCAACGCGGAAATGCAAGGCATGCACGCCCGGCCCCAAGGCCTGCGCCGAGTCATGTGGAAGGTGCACGCTGATGGGCAACCAGCGCGCCTGCGCCGGCCCTACATCGAATTCGCTGCGCGAAGCCAGGCTTGCATTGGCCAGGCCCTCGACCTGCACGCGATAGCGCTGCGCCGATTCGGTCGCGTTCATCAGCTGCAGGCGGTAAACGTTCTCGATGGCGCCTTCGTCCACCTGCCGGGCCAGTGCGCCGCGGTCACGCACGACATCAACGCGGAAGGGGCTGCGCATCGCGATGCTGGTGATGAAGGCCGTGACGATCAGCAGCAGCCCGGCCGAATAGATCAGCACACGAGGCCGCAGCACGCGCCGCAGCGACTGCGCCCGGCCCCAGCCATGGGCCAGGCCGTTCTGGGTGGCGAATCGGATCAGGCCCTTCGGATAGCTCATCTTGCCCATCACACCGTTGCACACATCGACGCAGGCCGCACAGCCGATGCATTGGTACTGCAGGCCGTCGCGAATGTCGATGCCCGTCGGGCAGACCTGTACACACAGGCCGCAATCGATGCAGTCACCCAGGCCGAGCGCCTGAGGGTCGGCCTTGCGGCTGCGTGAGCCACGCGGATCGCCGCGTTGCGCGTCGTACGAGACGATCATCGTGTCGCGATCGAACATCGCGCTCTGGAAGCGCGCATACGGACACATGTACATGCAGACCTGCTCTCGCAGGTAGCCCGCGTTGCCGTAGGTGGCGAAGCCATAGAAAAGCATCCAGAACGTCTCCCAGGGCCCCAAGCCGAACTGCAGCACCGCCGCACCGAGCTCGCGGATCGGCGTGAAGTAGCCGACGAAGGTGAACCCCGTCCACAGGCCGATCGACAGCCAGGCGAGTTGCTTGCCCGATTTGCGCAGCAGCTTGTTCATCGACCAGGCCGCGGCATCGAGCTTCATGCGGGCAGCACGGTCGCCTTCGGTATGGCGCTCGACCCACAGGAACATCTCGGTATAGACCGTCTGTGGGCAGGCGAAGCCGCACCACAGGCGCCCGCCCACCGCGGTGAACAGGAACAGTGCATAGGCGCAGATCACCAGCAGCACCGTCAGATAGATGAAGTCCTGCGGGTGCAACACGAGGCCGAAGATGTAGAAGCGCCGCGATACCAGTTCAAACAGCACGGCCGGGCGTGCATGCCATGTCAGCCAGGGCAGCCCATAGAACACCAGCTGGGTGATCCAGACCATCGACCAGCGCCAGGCCGCGAACCAGCCGCTGACTGCACGCGGATAGACCTTGGCCTGCTTCTCGTAAAGCCAGACGGTGTCGCCCTCTTTCGGCAGCGGCCGGATCGAGATCACGCGTGGGCGCGGCGAATTGGCGTGGACCATGATCGCGCCTCAGTGCAGCGGCTCGGTGCCGTGAGACAAGCTCCAGACATAAGCCGCCAACAGGTGAATCTGCGCGCGTGACAGGCGTGCCTCGTGGGCGGGCATCACATTGGTCTTGCCGTTGTTGACGATGGCAACAATCGCCTCTTCACCCCAGCCATGCAGCCAGACCTTGTCGCTCAAGTTGGGGGCACCGAGCGCCGGGTTGCCCTTGCCGCCAGCGCCATGGCAACCGGCACAGACCATGAACTTCTCGCGCCCGAAATGCGCCTTGATGCTGTCGTTCGCGCTGCCCGACAGGCTCAACACATAGTGGGCGAGATTGCGCACATCTTCCGAGTTACCCACCGCTGCGGCCATCGGCGGCATCTGGCCGCGCCGGCCGTGGGTAATGGTTTCCTCGATCACATCTGGCGTGCCGCCATAGATCCAATCGCTGTCGGTCAGATT
This sequence comes from Burkholderiales bacterium, assembly GCA_903643055.1. Next base: position 8,760 of record CAHJWV010000368.1, read on the forward strand.
GGGAAAGCCCTTGCTGCCTCGCGCATCCGAACCATGGCATGCCGCGCAGTTGTTGATGAAAAGCCGCTCGCCAATGCCCATGGCCGCGGGCGTGCGCGCCAGGGCCTCGGCCGGTTGCGCCGCGTATTGCGCATACAACACCGAAAGCGCCTTCTGGGCTTCGGCTTCTTCGGCGCGGTATTCCTTTTCACTGGTCCACCCCAGTTGCCCTTCGCTGCTGCCCAGGCCGGGGTAAAGAAACACATAGGCCGCACCGGTGAACACGGTGATGACGAAGAGCAGCATCCACCAGCGCGGCAGCGGGTTGTTCAACTCGGTCAGGTCGTCGTCCCAGACGTGGCCGGTGCTGTTGTCGTCGGCCATCACCTTGCGCCGGCTCGCCACGACCAGCAAGACGAGACAGGCAAGCATCGATGCCAGCGAGGCGACAGTGATGAATGTCGACCAGCCGGAACTGAAGAAGTCGCTCATGTCGATGCTCCGCGGCGGGAGGCATCGGGTACGGCGTCTTTTTCATCGCCGTCAAACGGAATCAGCGCATCGGCTTCGAAGCGGTGGCGATTGCCGCGGGCGCAGGCCCACGCGACGATGCCGGCAAAGCCTGCGAACGACATCAGGGTGACAGCAATGCGGAGGTCGTTGACGTCCATGGAGAAAGGTCCTCGTTTCACTTCAGGGCCGTGCCCATGACCTGCAGATAGGCCACCAGCGCGTCGAGTTCGGTCTGGCCTTGAACAGCGGCCGCAGCGGCTGCGATCTCGGTGTCGCTGTAAGGCACACCGACCCGGCGCAGCGCTGTCATGCGGGGCGCCATGTCCAGTGGGTCCAGCGCCTGCCGCTCCAGCCACGGGTAAGCCGGCATGTTGGATTCGGGCACGAGATCGCGCGGGTTGTTCAGGTGCAGGCGGTGCCAGTCATCGCTGTACTTGCCACCCACCCGCTGCAGGTCGGGCCCGGTGCGCTTGCTGCCCCACTGGAAAGGGTGGTCATAGACGAATTCACCGGCCGTCGAGTAATGGCCGTAGCGCAGCGTCTCGGCGCGGAAGGGCCGGATCATCTGCGAATGACAGTTGTAGCAACCTTCGCGCAGATAGACGTCTCGCCCCGCCAGCTGCAACGCGGTATACGGCTTGAGGCCTTCGACCGGCTGGGTCGCCGAGCGCTGAAAGAACAGCGGCACGATCTCGACGATGCCGCCGACCGCCACCACGAGCAGGATCAGCACGATCATCAAAAAGTTGTGGGTCTCGATCTTCTCGTGGCTGAAGGTCGGTATCGCGTCATGGGGTTTCGACATGGGGTTCTCCTGCCGGATCAGGCGTGGGCCGCAAGCACGACGGTGGCTTCGGGCTGGGTGCTTTCAGACCTCATCGGCTGCATCGTCTTGATGACGTTCCAGGCCATGATCAACATGCCACCGAGGTAGAGCAGCCCGCCGACAAGGCGCACCACATAGAACGGATAAGTCGCCTTCACGGTCTCGACGAAGCTGTAGACCAAGGTGCCATCGGGGTGGACGGCACGCCACATCAAGCCCTGCATCACGCCGGCAATCCACATCGCGGCGATGTAGAGGACGATGCCGACAGTGGCCACCCAGAAGTGCAGCTCGATCGCGGCGACGCTGTGCATGCGGGTGCGGCCGAACATCCGTGGAATCAAGTAATACAGCGAGCCCATCGAGATCAGGCCGACCCAGCCCAGCGCGCCGGCATGCACGTGGCCGATGGTCCAGTCGGTGTAGTGGCTCAGTGCGTTGATGGTCTTGATCGACATCATCGGCCCCTCGAACGTGGCCATGCCATAGAACGAAAGCGCCACGATCAGGAACTTCAGGATCGGGTCATCGCGCAGCTTGTGCCAGGCGCCCGACAAGGTCATCACGCCATTGATCATGCCGCCCCAGCTGGGCGCCAGCAGGATCAGCGAGAAGGCCATGCCCAGGCCCTGCACCCAGTCGGGCAAGGCTGTGTAGTGCAGGTGGTGCGGGCCGGCCCACATGTAGGTGAAGATCAGCGCCCAGAAGTGGACGATCGACAGCCGATAGCTGTAGACAGGCCGCTCGGCCTGCTTCGGGATGAAGTAATACATCATTCCGAGGAAGCCCGCAGTCAGGAAGAAGCCGACCGCGTTATGGCCGTACCACCACTGCACCATCGCGTCCTGCACGCCGGCATAGGCCGAGTAGCTCTTCATGAAGCTGACCGGAATGGCCGCGCTGTTGACGATGTGCAGCAAGGCCACCGCCAGAATGAAGGCGCCGAAGAACCAGTTCGCCACATAGATGTGGCGCACGCGGCGAATGCCGATGGTGCCGAAGAACACCACGGCATAAGCCACCCACACCACAGCGATCAGGATGTCGATCGGCCATTCCAGCTCGGCGTATTCCTTGCCTTGCGTGTAGCCCATCGGCAGCGAGATGGCCGCAGCCACGATGACGGCCTGCCAGCCCCAGAAGGTGAACATCGCCAGCTTCTCGGCAAACAGCGTCACCTGCCCCGTCCGCTGCACGACGTAATAGCTGCAGGCGAACAAGGCGCAGCCACCGAATGCAAAGATCACTGCGTTGGTGTGCAGCGGGCGCAGGCGGCCGTAGCTGAACCAGGGCACGCCAAAGTTGAGTTCGGGCCATGCGAGCTGGGCGGCAATGACCACCCCGACCAGCATGCCGACGACTCCCCACAGCACCGAGGCCAGAGCGAAATTCCGCACCACGCGGTCGCTGTAATTGAGCGGCGATGTGATCGCCATCGAAGACTTCATCGTGCGTCCTGCTGAGCTGATGCCATGGCAGGATTGTTCGCAAACCCGCTCAGCTCAGCCTTGATCGGGATCAACTGGCGCAGCGGTGGTGCGCATCTTGTTCGCATCCTCCAGCACGCGCCACCCTTCACGCTCCAGGTCATCGAACTGGCCGGCGTCGACCGCCCACCCGAAAAGTCCGATCAGCGCCAGCACGAGCAGCACCGACAGCGGAACCAGCAGATAAAGGCTTTCCATGCGTGACCTTCAGCGTGACAACCGCAAGGCATTCAGCACCACCAGCAGCGAACTGAGGGCCATGCCCGCACCGGCCGCCCACGGTGGCAGATGGCCGCTCAGCGCAAGCGGCACGCAAGCGGCGTTGTAGGCAGCGGCCCAGAGGATGTTCTGGCGCACCACCGCCATCGTGCGCAGCGCAAGTTCACGCGTGGCCGGCACCTCGGCCAATCGACTGCCAAGCACGATGAAGTCCGCACGCTGCTGCGCCAGGGCGCTGCCATGAGACAACGCGAACGACACGTCGGCGCGGGCGAGCACCGGGCCGTCATTGGCACCGTCACCCACCATCAGCACGCGGTGCCCGCCGGCCTGCAAGGCGCTCAAGGTGGCGAGCTTGCCTTCGGGCGTCGCGTGGCTCAGCACCTGGGTGATGCCCAGCCGCTCGGCCACGGCCTGCACGCTGGCCACGCCATCGCCAGACAGCATGTGCACCGCCAGCCCTTGCGAACGCAGTCGCTGGACGGCCTGGATGCCATCGGCCCGCAGGTCTTCGTCGAACTCGAAGCTGACCGGCTCGTGCCAGGGCGCATCCATCAGCGCGAACGCGACCGAAGGCCGGCTGCTGCGCAAGGTCGCACCCACCCAGGCCGGCGCTCCCAGCCGCCAGCACCGGCCCTGTACATCGTTGGCTTCAATGCCTTGCCCCGGCACTTCGCGCACCGCGCTCCATGCGTCTTGCGATGCCGCAGGAAGTGAGCGCACCAGCGCACGAGACAAGGGGTGGTGCGACAGCGCGGCGAGCGAGGCCGCCTGGGCCAGCAAGCTGACGCGATCCGGTCCTTCCGGCGCATGGACTTGAGCCAGCAACAAGCGATCCTCGGTCAACGTGCCGGTCTTGTCGAAGCAAGCCGTATCGACCCAGGCCAGCGCCTCCAGCGCATCGAGGCGCTGCACCAGCACGCCACGCCGCGCCAGTGCGGCGGCTGCGCTGAGCAAGGCCGCAGGCGCCGCGAGCGACAAGGCACAAGGGCAGGTCACGATCAGCACCGACACGGCAACCCATATGCTGCGCGCCGGATCGATCTGGCTCCAGACGGCGGCTGCAACCATGGCCAGAACCAGCACACACCAGACGAACGGCCCAGCCCAACGATCGGCACTTTGCAGCATCGCCGGGCGCTGTGTCAGCGCGCGCTGCACCAGATCAACGATCTGCTGGTACCTCGTGCCTTCACCGACACAAGCCACGCGCATCACGACCGGTGGGCCCACGTTCACTGTGCCTCCGACGACACCGTCGCCGCGGCCCTTGTCGACCGGCCTGGATTCGCCGGTCAGCAGCGCCTCATCGACCTGTGTGTGACCCGCGTCCAGCGAGCCATCACCCGGAAATGCCTGGCCATGCGCCACACGCACCCGATCCCCTGGTTTCAGGCTGGCGATAGCGACCGTTTCCACAGTGCCGCCTTCCAGCAGGCGCTCGACCTGCTGCGGCAAACGCTGCAGCAAGGCATCGAGTGCACGCGTGCAGGCCGCACGCCCACGGGCCTCCAACCAGCGGCCCGCAAGCAGAAAGGTCACGAACATCGTCATCGAGTCGAGATAAGCCTCATGGCCCAGCAAGCCCGCCGGCTCGAAGGTCACCACGGTGCCGGCAATGAAGGTGATCACCAGTCCGAGTGCCACCGGAACGTCCATGCCGATGCGGCGCTGCCGCCACGCCCGCCAGGCGCCGCTGAAGAAAGGGCCGCACGAAAACAGCAGCACCGGCACGCTGAGTACCCAGGCCGCCCAGCGCAGCAGTGCCTCGATATCGGGCTCGATGTCGCCCGGCCGCGCCAGATAGATCGGCGCCGTCAACATCATCACCTGCATCATGCAGAAGCCGGCCACGAACAGGCGCCACAAGGCGCGGCGCGCCTCGCGCTCCACCACGATGTGCGCAGCTTCATGCTGTGCCAGCGTGGCGTGATAACCCGCCGCATCCACGGCAGCCGTCATCGTTGCCATATCGGTCCGGTTCGCAAGCCAAGCTACCCCGGCCCGCTGGCTTGCGGCATTCACTTCTGCACGCATGACGCCCGGCACGGCGAGCAATGCAGCTTCGATCACACCCGCACAGGCGGCGCAATACATGCCCTGCAAGGCCAGCACCGATTCAGTCGGCGCAGCGCTCTGCCCTGCCGCGCCGGGCGCAGCCGGATTCGCAGAAGAAGAACGTGGCATCGACAACTCGGCCAGCGGGGCACTCATCAGCGGCACTCTACGCAGCCGGCACGCTGCCGGGCATGATCCAGATCAAGGGGCGCTTGCGGTATCGCCGTGGATCGCTCGCTCCAATGCGCCGTCATGATCCCGTCACGCGGCGCCGGCACCATCACAGGTTTCGAGCGTGCGTCGACCTTGAACACTCTGGCACCTGCGATACCCGCCTATGGCCCCGATGCCTCCGGCCTGATCTGCGGCTATCTGTTCGAGGCCGGCCGGGGCGGCCACGCGATCTCCTGTGACGATGCGTCCCACTGGCTTGCCGGCCGCGAAGCAAGCCGGGCCTCGACGGCCGACGGCGACGACGCAGAGAGTCGCGACTTTGTCTGGCTGCACTTCAGCGTTGCCCACACCGGCGCGCTGCCCTGGCTGCAGCAGCATGCGGCGCTGTCCGATGACTTCCTGGATCTGCTCAGCGCCGGCCTTCATTCAACGCGCATCGAGCGGGCCGAACAGGCCTTGATCGCCGTCATCAACGACGTGCATTTCGATTTCTCGTTCGAGCCGTCCGACATCTCGACCCTGTGGATCAACGTGGATCAGCACCTCGTGATCACGGCACGCCAGCGCCCGCTGCGCTCGGTCGACCGCTTGCGCGAGGCCATCAAGGCCGGCCAGCCGATGCGCTCTGCGGTTGAGCTGCTGGAGCATTTGCTGCATGCACAGGCCGATGTGCTGGTCGACATCGTGCGCAACGTCACCGAGCGGGTCGACCAGATCGAAGACCAGCTGCTGTCGAACCGGCTCGACAGGAACCGCGCTCGGCTCGGCGCCTTGCGGCGCTTGCTGGTACGCCTGCAGCGGCTCTTGGCGCCCGAGCCCGCCGCGCTGTTCCGCCTGTTGCAGCATCCGCCCGGCTGGATGGCCGATCTCGATGTGCAGGAGCTGCGGCAGTCGAGCGAAGAGTTCTCGGTGGTGCTGCGCGACATGAGCTCGCTGCAGGAGCGCATCAAGCTGCTGCAGGAAGAGATCGCGGCGCAGTCGAACGAAGAAAACAACCGCAGCCTGTTCGTGCTGACCATCGTGACCGTGCTGGCGCTGCCGATCAACATCATCGCCGGGCTGCTGGGCATGAACGTCGGCGGTGTGCCGCTGGCTCAGCATGCGCATGGCTTCTGGATCGTCGTCGGCATCGTGATGTCGTTCACCGCGATCGCAGCGCTGCTGGCCTTTCGGAAGCGGCGCGACACAGCCGGCTGACATGTCATCGCCATGTCATGGCGAGGTCACCGAAGTGGCAGAACATCGGCGGTCCTCACTCTGACATCCGATGCCATGAACCGACGCTTCGCCAAATCTTCCAGACCGTCCAGCTTCTCACGCCATGGGGCTCGCGGCCCTGCCAGCCTGACCCTCACCACCCTCGCGGTGGCCGCGATGCTCGCGGCCTGCGGCGGCAGCGACGACGACACAGTAACAACCCCGCCTACCGCCACGCCCACGCCGTTCAAGA
>CAHJWV010000369.1 GCA_903643055.1 Burkholderiales bacterium
GGCGGGTAATGCGTCTGGCTTGCCTTTGGCGGCAGCAGCGACCTCGGCAGTCACTTCCTTGCGATAGCGGTTCAGCTCCTGAACGCTTGCAAAGCTGCGCTCCATCAGCAAACTCATGTTGTGCAGGATGCGATCGACGACCTTGGTCTCCCAGACCGCGTCGAACTGGATCTGCTTGTCCAGCCACTGCTCCAGCCATTGCGGGTTGGGCAGGCGGCTCTGGATCGTGTCGCGCGGAAAGAGCTTCTCGTTGACGTGCAGGTTGGTCGGGTGCAATGCCTGCGCAGTGCGGCGCGCGCTGGCCATCAACACGCCGACCTTGGCGAACGCTGCCTTGGCCTCATCACCGAACTTTTGCATCGCCCGCTTCATGTAGCGCAGGTAAGCGCCGCCATGCCGCGCTTCATCACGAGCCAGGGTTTCGTAGATGGCCTTAATCACCGGCTCGGTGTGCCATTCGGCGGCGCGGCGATACCAGTGATTGAGCCGGATCTCGCCGCAGAAATGCATCATCAAAGTTTCCAGCGCCGGGGCGGGGTCGAACTCGAATCGCACTTCATGCAGCTCGGCTTCGGTCGGCACGAGGTCAGGGCGGAAGCGGCGCAGGTATTCCATCAGCACCAGCGAGTGCTTCTGTTCCTCGAAGAACCAGACGCTCATGAAGGCCGAAAAGTCGCTGTCATCGCGGTTATCGCGCAGGAACATCTCGGTGGCCGGCAAGGCCGACCATTCGGTGATCGCATTCATCTTCACCGTTTGGGCTTGCTCTTCGGTGAGTTGGCTGCCGTCGAACTGATCCCAGGGGATGTCTGTGTCCATGTTCCATCGGACGGCTTCGAGTTGCTTGAAGAGTTCGGGGTAAAGCATGGTCGAGCCTCATTGGGGGAGAGACCATTATTTTAAACAACCCCCTTGTGACCGCTTGTTGGCGCCCTTGCTCGACCAAGGGCATGAATGGCCGCAGTGCGTTCGGCAGTGATGCGAGGTGCGTCTTTGTATCGGCGTTCACCGCAGAAAACTCTTTGATGCAAAAATAAGACTGATGAGTTATATTTAAAACCGATCAGTTCAAACAAGCCGTGCACAAAGTGAAGATCGTCTGCAAATCAACGGAACTCGCCGGTGCTCACGCCATCGAACCGGGTGTGGGTGGCGTTGCCAAAGCGGATGTTTTTGCGCTTGCGATCCAATACAAGACGATTTCTTTGCTGCACAGCCGGTTGGCCTCGCCAACTGGAATCCCGGGGCGGTTCTCCTCCTCCCTCCTCCCTCCCTTGTTCCCCCTGGGGCGCTGTGCAGCAATCTTTCTTCCGCGGGGTGTTGCGCATGGCGGCACCCCGCTATCCCTGGATTTATCCCCGGGCTTGTTTGCACCGCGCGCTGCGCGCTGGGTGCAGTGATGCGCCGCATTGCTGTGGTCGGCTCAGGCATTTCGGGGTTGTCGGCGGCTTTTGTGCTTGCACCTGGCAATCAAGTCACGTTGTTTGAAGCCGGTGCCTATTTCGGCGGGCACACGAACACAGTCGACATCACCCTTGATGGCAAGACCCATGGCGTTGACACCGGTTTTCTGGTTTTCAACGAACGCACTTATCCGCAGCTGATTCGTCTGTTTGGCGAGTTGGGTGTGGAGACTGGGAGTTCCGAGATGTCGTTCTCGGTCAAGGTGCCTGACCTGGATCTTGAGTGGAGTGGCAGTGATCTGAACACGGTGTTCTCGCAACGCCGCAACCTGCTACGCCCGAGCTTTCTGCGCATGCTGGCCGACGTCTTGCGCTTCAACCAGTTGGCAACGGCCATCTCTGAACGGGGAGATGACGCCGGGCTGCAGCAACCCATCGGCGATTTTTTGAGCGAGCACCGCTTCAGCACCTCGTTCCGCGATTGGTATTTCCTGCCAATGATCGGCAGCATCTGGTCGTGCCCGACCGATCAGATGCTGCGCTTCCCGGTCGCGACGATGATCCGCTTTTGCCATAACCACGGGTTGCTGCAGGTGGCCAATCGGCCGCGCTGGTTCACGGTGGTTGGCGGTGCACGCCACTATGTGCAGAAGATGCTGCCACGCATTGCCGATGCCCGGCTCAATATGCCGGTGCGTCAGATTCGGCGCGCATCGGCTCCGGATGAAGGCGCGGGCGTATTTGTCTCCACCGATGCCGGCACCGAACGCTTCGATGCTGTCGTGCTGGCTTGCCACAGTGACCAGTCTTTGAGCCTGCTGGCCGATGCCACAGCTAACGAAAAATCGGTGCTCGGCGCGATCCGTTATCAACGCAACCGCGCGGTGTTGCACACCGACATTTCTGTCCTGCCACGGCGCAAGCTTGCCTGGGCCGCGTGGAATTACGAGCGTGCTGCTGACAACTCGCGTGAACAGGCGGCTGTGTGCCTGCACTACCTCATCAACCGCTTGCAGCCCGTACCGTTCAAGCAGCCAGTCATCGTGTCGCTGAATCCGGTGCATGAAATCCCGGCCGAGCAGGTGCACGGTGATTTCGACTATGCGCATCCGGTGTTCGACACCGAAGCCATCGCTGCGCAACGCCGGCTGCCATCGCTTCAAGGTCAGGGCGGCGTCTGGTTCTGCGGCGCCTGGACGCGCTACGGCTTTCATGAAGACGGCCTGAGTTCCGGCCTGGCCGTTGCCGAAGCCTTGCAGCGCCAAGCCCTTGGCGCTGTTCCTGCGGTGATTGCGGAGCTTGTATGAACGGCACCCGGCCTGAACCCCTGATCGGTACGGGCCAAGTTCGGCACACCCGCTTGCGCCCGGTTCGCAACAGCTTTGCTTATCGCACCTACTTTTTGATGCTGCCGATGCGTCGCCTGCGCGCCGAGCCATCACCCGCCTTGTGCCGCAACCGCTTCGGGCTGATCAGCTTCCACGATCGAGACCATGGCGATGGCCGCGAGGACAGCCTGGCCTGGCTCGAAGAGCTGCTGGCGGCTGAACACATCACCGATGCCGACGGCGAGGTTTGGCTTCACAGTTACCCACGCGTGCTGGGCCATGTGTTCAAGCCGGTGAGCTTTTGGTATTGCCATCGCCGCGACGAATCATTGGCCGCGATCGTTGTCGAGGTGAATAACACCTTCGGTGAGCGCCATTGCTACCTCCTCAGCGGAGCGGGTCTGGCCTACGGCTGCGAGATCGAGGCCACGAAGGCATTCCATGTGTCTCCGTTTTGCCAATTAAGCGGCCGCTATCGGTTTCGCTTCATGCGAACGGGTTCATCGGTCACTGCCCGATCGAAGTCCGAATTGGGCCGCACGGTGGCCCGCATTGATCACGATGACCTAGAGGGCCCGCTGTTGCAAACCAGCGTGTCGGGCACCTTGGCCCCCTTGTCGGCTCGCAGCCAACGCGCTGCCTTTTTCGGCATGCCATTGATGACGTTCTTTGTCGTCGCGCGCATCCACTGGCAAGCATTGAAGCTGTGGGTCAAGCGTGTGCCATTCATTCACAAGCCACTGCCGCCCAAGGCTTTCGTCACCCGCTGAACTTGCAAAGGCATCGACGCGATGAACCCCTCCAATTCCGCATCTTTCAGCCCTCTCAATCTGCCGCGCACGGTTCCGGCCGCGGGCCGGACCGTCTTGAAGCTGTTGAAGAAGCTCAGTCACGGCACGCTGGACGTTCAACTCCCCGATGGCACCCCACTGCGCTGCGGTGACCGCGGCGGATGCGGCACGCGTGCAGCGATCAGCCTTCATAACTGGAACGCTTGCCACGCGGCA
>CAHJWV010000370.1 GCA_903643055.1 Burkholderiales bacterium
ATCGCCATCTTCTGGATCTACGGCATCGCTGTACTCGCCGGGGTGGCGCTATGGCGCGAGCAAGACCCTGTATGGGCGATGCAGGAGCTTGCGCAGCAGGAGATTCAGCACTCTGCACAACTCAGCACGCCGGTGCTGGACCCCACCAGCTTAGCCATCCAGTTCGGCGATTCCGTGCATAGTGGTGTGATCGGACTGTTGACCAAGGCGATGCGCACCTTGCTCAATCTGCCCTCCCATCTGCCGGGACGTAAGGTAAGCCCGGGCGATGATCCCGATCCGGGCAAAACCTTCTTTGATCGTTGGTGGGCGTCCAACGGCGACATCGTTGAAACCTGTTTATGGGCCAACTATGTGCTCGCGATTCGCACCCTGGCCATCTTGTCGGGCGCGATCCCAATGCTTGCCCTGGCTTATGTTGTGGGTCTCACCGACGGGGCCTCGGCGCGCGCGATCAGGCGGGCAGATGCCGAGCGTGAATCGGCAAGCTTGTATCACCGCTTCAAGATCGCACAGCTGGAGATCATCGCGATCACGCTGATGGTCTATCTCGTCTGGCCGAATGCGCGCCTGCGCGTTGAGTGGGTCATCGTCGGCATGGTGCTGCTGTGCGCAGCGTGTGCCCGTATGCAGGTCGCCTACTACAAGAAGTACGCCTGATGTCGGAAACCATGCGTCCTACCTTTTGGGGGTAGTAACCCTGAGTGTTCTCTCCGAAAATAGTTCGTGGTGCTATGCACTTGGAAACGATGACAGGGAGCGAAGAGAACAATGAAGGTGCGTGAGCTGATGGAAGAAGTTAGGGACTTAAGTGTTTGGTCGCCGTACACGACGAGAACATACAAGTCATGTGTGGACTTAATTTGCGCAGAGTTTGAGCATGGTGATCCAGATCTGGACGACATCAGCACACATTGGTTGACGCAGTACCGGGCTCGTTGCCTTCGATCTCTAAGTCCCGTCACCTTTAATTCTCGACGTAGGCATTTGTCGAGGCTGTGGAAACACGCAGTCGATCGCAAGTACATCAAAGAGAACGTGATTCGCCTTGTGGGTCCCGCCCCGGTGCCACGCAAGCCGAAGGCAATTCCTCGCGACGATTTGGCAAAGTACCTTGAAGTGTTGGACAGTACAAAGCGCGTTCTACCTAACGGAACCGCGGTTGACATGTTCGCACCGAAGTTCTTTTGGATTGGGGTCGTTAAGACCTTCTATTCAACGGGAATGCGTCTTCGGCAGTTGGTTGGCCTGCAGTGGAGGGACATCGACTGGAACGCTCGATCTATTCAACTGCGCGCAGAGACGAGCAAGACGAAGCGCGAGTGGGAGATCCCGATTTCCGATTCGCTGCTTCCGGTATTGGAAGACCTACGTCGGCGAACGATTGATTTAGTAGGTAACGACATCGGTCGCCGGCAAGTGTTTTGCCTTCCGCTCTTTTCCGACAGGCGCGCCTCCTTCAAGCACAAAGAGATGACCGCCGACAGAGTGATGAAGTTCTTTCTGAAATTTCGTTCTTTCCAGGACGATAGTTCGGTGCGCATGACGGCGCACAACATCCGACACACGACCGCAACGCAACTTCTGCGAGGAGTGGCGAACATCAAGGTTGTTCAAGAGCTTCTTGGCCATACCACTTCGCACACGACCCTCCAGTACGTGCATCCGGATCTCGACGACCTGCGTTCCGCAGTCAATTTGCTGTAACACATAACTGAGCAACTGTTTGACGCGTGATTTATTAGGTATAAACTTGTCACTGAGAGGGCTTGTAGCGAAGGTTCGCCGCATGGGATTCGGGTCTGCCCGATGACCTCTCCAAGTTGTCAGACCGACGCTGTCGGCAATTGGTAGGGAATTGGACTCATAATCCTTTGGTCGCAGGTTCAAGTCCTGCACGGCCTACCAAAATCCAAGCACGTTGAATCGCTCAACTTCGACCCTCCCGCAGGGGGACGGTTGCTGAAGTACGGCCTCTCAAGGTGCATACGCTATCCAAAACAGGCAAGAGTAGCGAACAGATAGCGCTTGAACGCGCTTGCCAGTTCCTACGAGTCGGCACAGCAAGCTGATCAATTTTCCCCACACTCTATTGATGCGCTGAGCCATTGGTATGCTGGCCGCTGTCATTCATACTTACTGCGCAAATACGCGCATGTAAGTTTTTGATATGTCGCGGCTCTGGGTTTCATTACCGCGGATGATTATCCGTTGCCCGCCCCACAGCATTGACAACCATCGTTTGAAGCTTCTGGAACGCAGAGGATCACGATGGGCTGTCATATGGCCTTTGGTGGATTGGTAGTGCAATCTGCAGCGATGGGCAGCCAATAGCCCCAATAAGCAAGGGAGGGTGCTGGAATGAAGGATACGATTCGCTCGAATTTCGAGATGCTTCGCCCGTACGAGCCTCAGCTTTGGCGGCTTGGTGCGTTGGCCGAACGGTATTTTTCGGAGGACCCGAATACCAGCCTTCTTAAATTGCGGCAGCAAGCTGAGTTGCTTGCCCAGTCGCTTGCGGCACGCGGCGGCCTCTTTGTCTCCCAAGAAGAGAGCCAATACGATCTGCTCCGTCGCCTTCAAGGCGAGAGTTTTCTACCGCGCGAAATAAAAGGGCTGTTCGATCAAATTCGAATCACGGGCAATGCGGCCAGTCATGCCCTGGAGGGAGATCACGCGAAAGCCTTAGCCACATTAAAGCTGTCGTGGCAACTGAGTCTCTGGTTTCACCGTACGTTCAAGCAGGCTGACTTTCGATCGGGTCCGTTCATCCCGCCGACACCACCTGCAGATGAATCTGCCGAACTCAAGCGTGAGCTTGAATCGCTGCGTCAAGCTGTTTCTGACCACCTGGCAAAACATGAGGAAGTGGCCAGTGATCTGCTGGCCACGCGCACCCAACTGTCGGCCGTCAGCGAAGAGCGGACGGTCTGGGAGCTCATCGCCACTGAGTCCAAGCAAGACAAGGCCAGGCTGGCAATCAACTGGCCCAGCTTCAAGCGCAGGCCGCGGCGGCCCCGGAAGGCAAGGTTGTGCGTCAGCCACCCGGGCCGCAAGTCTTGTTCACCTGGACGAGGCGCAGACGCGTCGGATCATCGATCAACAACTGCGCCAGGCAGGCTGGGAGGCCGACTCAGAAGTCTTGCGCTACAGCCAAGGCGTGCGACCTGTACGCGGCCGCAACATGGCCATCGCTGAATGGCCTTGCCAAGGGTATTCCGCCGATTACGTGCTGTTCCAAGGGCTGACGCCCATGGCTGTTGTCGAAGCCAAGCGCAGTATCAAAGATGTGTCTGCGGATCTTCAGCAAAGCAAACGCTACAGCCGCACGTTCTCGCCGTCCGATGAAACGCAACTCCATGGGCAGAACTGGGGCGATCAAGCCGAATTCCGCATTCCGTTCGTGTTTGCCACCAACGGCAGGCCCTACCTGCGCCAGTTGGCTACAAAGAGCGGCATCTGGTTCTGCGACCTACGGCGGCGCGACAACCGCAGCCAGGCCTTGGATGGGTGGTACAGCCCTGAAGGCTTGAACGCGCTGCTGCAAATCGATGAGTCCAAGGCCGATGCCGAGTTGGACCATACGCCGTTCAACTATGGCTTCCACCTGCGCCCATACCAGCAAGCGGCCATTCGAAAAACAGAGGCATGCATTGCCAATGGCCAGCGCGAGATCTTGTTGGCCATGGCGACGGGCACCGGCAAAACCAAGACTTGCATTGCACCCATCTACCGCTTGCTCAAAGCAAAGCGGTATCGGCGCATCCTGTTCCTGGTGGATCGCTCTGCGCTGGGCGAGCAAGCCGCCAATGCATTCAAAGACACGCAAATGGAGCGCCTTCAGACTTTTGCAGAAACCTTTGGCATCAAGGAGTTGGATGCCCAAAGTCCGGATGCAGATACAGCCGTCCACATCGCTACTGTGCAAGGCATGATGCGCCGCGTGCTATTTCCCGCGAAAGGAGTTGCACCGCCCACGGTGGATCAATACGACTGCGTCGTGATCGATGAATGCCACCGTGGCTACACCCTGGACCGAGAGATGTCCGACACCGAGCTAAGCTTCCGAGGCTTTGATGACTACATTTCCAAATATCGGCGGGTACTGGATTACTTCGACGCCGTGAAAATCGGGTTGACCGCTACGCCCGCCCTGCACACCAGCCAGATCTTTGGCCCGCCCGTCTACAACTACAGCTACCGAGAGGCCGTGATCGACGGCTATCTGGTGGATTACGAACCACCTATTCAAATCAAGACCCAACTCACCGAAGGTGGCATGACCTGGGCGATGGGTGATGAGGTCAAGGTCTACAACGCTCAGCGCAACCAGATTGAATTGTTCAATGCGCCTGACGAAATCAAGTTCAAAGTGGAGGATTTCAACCGCAAGGTCATCACTCGGCCGTTCAACGAAGCGGTGTGCAGCTATCTGGCTCAAGAGATTGATCCCAGTGGTCGCCGCAAGACCTTGATCTTCTGTGTATCGAGTGATCACGCCGACATGATCGTCGATGTGCTGAAGGCCGCGCTTGAGCAGCAGTACGGAGGCATCGAAGACGATGCCGTTATCAAGATCACTGGCAACGCAGACAAGCCGTTGGAGCTGATCCGTCGCTTCAAGAATGAGCGCTTGCCTAATGTGGCAGTCACTGTCGACCTGCTCACGACCGGAATCGATGTGCCCGAGATCTGCAACCTGGTCTTTCTGAGGCAGGTCACCAGCCGCATTTTGTTCGACCAAATGCTAGGCCGTGCCACCCGCTTGTGCAGTTTCGATAACGAGCCGAAGGACAGCTTCCGCGTGTTTGATGCGGTGCGCATCTTTGAATCGATCGGCGACATGAGCGACATGAAGCCCGTGGTTGTTGACCCGAAGCTCAGCTTTGCCCAGCTGGAACGTGAACTCACCGAGTTCGAAACTGATGCGGCACGCAAACTGGTGCGTGACCAGTTTCTGGCAAAGCTCCAAGTCAAGAAGCGCCATCTGAAAGGCCAAGCTGCGCAAGACTTCGAGACGAAGGCAGGCATGTCCCCGGAAGCCTTCATTCAGCACCTCAAAACTCTGAGTTTGGCCGAGGTGGCGACCTGGTTTACGCAGCACCCCGATCTCGGTGAAATTTTGGATCGCAAGGCTGACGGCAACGGCCCGCCGCTCTACGTATCGGACCACCCCGATGCCTTTTTAAGTACAGCCCGTGGCTATGGCAAAGCAAACAAGCCAGAAGACTATTTGGACGCATTCAAGGCGTTTATCACCAGCCGCAGCAACGACCTCCCCGCTTTGATGGCTGTGCTGACCAAGCCTCGGGATTTGACACGCAAGCAACTCAAAGAGCTGGTTGTGGCGTTGGATCAGGCGGGTTTCAGCGAGACGCGCCTCGCGACCGCCTGGCGCGAAATGAGCAACCAAGACATCGCCGCACGCATCGTGGGCTACATCCGGCAGGCGGCGCTGGGGGATGCTGCTACCCTACAGTGGGCGAGTGGATCACGCGCTGCAGACCCTGCTCGGCAAGCCGCCGAGTGGTCAGCCTTGGACTACACCGCAACGTGACTGGCTCAAGCGCATCGCGGCGCAAACCAAAGCCAATCTTTTGGTGGACCGCGAA
>CAHJWV010000371.1 GCA_903643055.1 Burkholderiales bacterium
CAATGCGGCAAATGAAGTAGCGGTTGCTGCGTTTTTGGCGGGAACCATCCGCTTCAACGAGATTCACACCATCAACGCAGGAACGCTCGATGCCTTGGCACCGGAGCCGGACGGGTGTCGTTCGGTGGAAGGTTTGCTGGCACTCGATTCCCGGGCGCGGCAGGTTGCACAAAATAAGGTGGCGAGGATGCGCACATGATCATCACCGTGTTGGCGTTCGTCGTCACGCTGGCCTTGCTGATCGTCATCCATGAATACGGTCACTACCGTGTCGCGGTGGCTTGTGGTGTCAAGGTGCTGCGCTTCTCGGTGGGTTTTGGCAAGGTGATCTGGCGTCGTCAATCGCATCCGGGAGCGACCGAGTTCGTGCTCTCGGCGCTGCCATTCGGCGGTTATGTCCGCATGCTGGATGAGCGTGAAGCGCCTGTCTTGCCCACGGAACTGGGCATGGCGTTCAATCGCAAGACGCTGTGGCAACGCGCCGCGATCGTGGCGGCCGGCCCGGCTGCCAATCTGTTGCTGGCGATCGTCTTATATGCCGCAGCCAACTGGATCGGGATCGATGAGCCGAAGGCCCGGCTGAGCACACCCGCGGCGGGCAGCCTGGCCGATCGCGCCGGCTTGCGCGCGGGCGACTGGGTGCGCGCGACATCGAAGGACGAAACCGAGTGGCAGGATGTCCGTTCGATGACCGACCTGCGCTGGGAAGTCACGCAGGCCGCCTTGCAGGGCGAGGCGCTGCATCTGATGGTCTCTGACGCTGAAGGCCATGCACAGCGGGTCGTGGTGCTCGATCTCGACAAGCTCGGGATGAAGGACATTGATGCCAAGGCGCTGCGCAGCATCGGCTTGGGCTCAACCTACAGCGAACC
The DNA here is from genome assembly GCA_903643055.1 of Burkholderiales bacterium. The sequence continues at coordinate 873 of CAHJWV010000371.1, forward strand.
GTTGATCGCCAAGGTGTCTCCTGATGGCGCGGCGTCGAAGGCTGATCTTCGCGACGGCGACCTGGTCGTGGCTGTGAATGGCGGGCCAATCATCGACCGCGAACAATTGTTGGATGTGATCCGTGGCAGCGTGGCCCCTTCCGGCGTGGCGTCACCGATGCAATGGAAGGTACTTCGCCATGGCCAGCCGCTCGACATCAGCATCCAGCCGGCCGTGGTCATGGAAGATGGCAAGCGCATTGGCCGCATCGGAGCGAACCTGGGTTCGGCGCCAGAGACCGTCAAGGTTCAATATGGCGCGTGGGAGGGCTTGGCCCAAGGTGCCAAGCGCACCTGGGAGATGTCCAGCTTGACGCTCAAGATGATGGGCCGCATGTTGATCGGTGAAGCATCGCTGAAGAACCTCAGCGGGCCCTTGACGATCGCCGATGTGGCCGGCCAGTCCGCCCGCCTGGGCCTGGCCTACTATCTCGGGTTCCTCGCGGTCGTGAGCGTGAGTCTCGGGGTCTTGAACCTGCTTCCGCTGCCCATGCTCGACGGCGGACACCTGATGTATTATCTTTTTGAAGCAATGACGGGGCGGCCTCCCTCGGACGCGTGGCTCGAGCGGCTGCAGCGTGGCGGGGTGGCCATCATGCTGATGATGACGTCACTTGCTCTCTACAACGATGTGGCCCGGTTCCTGGGCCTGCACTGAACACTGCATGCGCACTTCCCCTGTTTCGGCCTCCCCCCGCTCGTCCTTTCTGCGCCCGACTGTTTTGTCGATCGCGCTCGCCGCTGCACTTCATGCAGGGTCAGCTTGGGCCGTCGACCCGTTTGTGTTGAAAGACATCCGCGTTGAAGGGCTTCAACGCTCTGATGCCGGCACGGTGTTCGCGTCCTTGCCTTTCCGCATTGGCGACACCTACAACGATGAGAAGGGCGCGGCAGCGTTGCGTGCCTTGTTCGCCACCGGCTTGTTCAAGGACGTGCGTATCGAGATCGATGGCACGGTCGTTGTCGTGATCGTCGATGAGCGCTCGGTCATTGCCAACATTGACTTCGTTGGCCTGAAGGAATTCGACAAAGACGTGTTGGTCAAATCGCTGAAGGACTTCGGCATTGGTGAAGGCCTGCCGTTTGACAAGGCGCTGGCCGATCGGGCCGAGCAGGAGCTCAAGCGCCAGTACCTAACGCGGAGCTTGTATGGTGCTGAAGTCGTGACCACCGTGACGCCGCAAGAGCGCAATCGCGTGAACGTGACTTTCACCGTCACCGAAGGGGCTGCTGCGCACATCAGCGAAATCCGCATCCGCGGCAACAAGGTGTTCTCGGAAGGCACGCTGAAGGGCTTGTTCGATCTGAACGACGGCGGTTGGCTGGATTGGTACACGAAAGCAGATCGTTATTCGCGCTCGAAGCTGTCGGCCGATCTGGAAACCTTGCGTGCTTATTACCTCAACCGCGGCTATCTGGAATTCGCGGTCGAATCCACTCAGGTTGCGATTTCCGGCGACAAGCAGGACATCACGATCACGATCAACGTCGCCGAAGGCCAGCCTTACACCGTGACGGCAGTGAAGCTGGAAGGCGAGTACCTGGGTAAGGAAGAAGACTTCAAGACGCTGGTCAAAATCAAGCCGGGCGAGCCTTACCGTGCAGAGTCAGTGACAGAGACCACCAAGGCTTTCGTTGAGCGCTTCGGCACCTTTGGCTATGCGTTCTCGCGTGTCGATCCGCGGACCGACATCGACCGGGCGACCGGCCAGGTCGTGATCACGCTGGTTTCTGATCCGCAGCGCCGTGTTTACGTACGCCGCGTCAACGTCGCGGGCAACAGCCGCACCCGCGATGAAGTGATCCGGCGTGAGTTCCGCCAGTTCGAGTCGTCGTGGTATGACGGCCGGCGGATCAAGCTGTCACGTGACCGTGTCGACCGCCTGGGCTATTTCAAAGACGTGAACATCGAGACCAACGAAGTTCCTGGCACGCAGGATCAGGTCGACCTGACGATGACCGTGTCAGAAAAGCCCACCGGCAATCTGGCACTGGGGGCCGGCTTCTCAAGTGCTGACAAGCTGTCGCTGACCGCTTCGGTGAAGCAGGACAACGTATTTGGCACCGGCAATTACCTGGGTGTCGAGGTCAACACCAGCCGATCGTCCAGAACGCTGGTCGTCAGTGCGGTCGACCCCTACTTCACGATCGATGGCATCTCGCGGGCGTTGGATGTGTACTACCGGACCACCCGGCCCATCAACAGCCAGGGTGGCGCAGATTACAAACTGGTGACCCCCGGCGCGTCGATTCGCTTCGGCGTGCCGTTCAGTGAATACGACACCGTGTTCTTCGGCGTTGGCATCGAACAGACCGAGATTCGCGGCGATACCGGCCTGCCGGTCAACTACCGCGTCTACCGCGATCGTTACGGTGACATCAGCCGCTCGGTACCGCTGACGATCGGCTGGACACGCGACGGTCGCGACAGTGCCCTGGTGCCGAACGATGGCCGCTACCAGCGCGTCAACGTCGATTGGGGTGCCGCTGGCGATACACGTTATGTACGTACCAATGTGCAGTTCCAGCAGTACTGGCCGATCACCAAGAAGTACACCTTTGCATTCAATGTCGAGGCGGGTTGGGGCCGTGGTCTGAATGGTCGCAAGTACCCGATCTTCAAGAACTTCTATGGTGGCGGCCTGGGCACGGTGCGTGGGTTCGACCAAGGTTCGCTCGGCCCGGTCGACTTGACGGGCGCCTACATCGGCGGCACGAAGCGGCTGAACATCAACAGCGAGCTGTATCTGCCGGTGCCCGGCGCTGGCAATGACCGCACCTTGCGCATCTTTGCTTATGTAGACGCCGGCAATGTGTGGGGTGATGA
>CAHJWV010000372.1 GCA_903643055.1 Burkholderiales bacterium
GGCGTGATCGGCATCATCGGCATCATCCTGCTGATCGGCATCGTCAAGAAGAACGCGATCATGATGATCGACTTCGCCATCGATGCCGAACGCAGCGAAGGCAAGGCGCCGTTCGATGCGATCCGCCAGGCCGCGCTGCTGCGCTTCCGCCCGATTTTGATGACGACGCTGGCCGCGTTGTTTGCCGCGCTGCCATTGATGTTTGGGTGGGGCGAGGGCGCTGAGCTGCGCCGACCGCTGGGCCTGGCGATTTTTGGCGGGCTGGTGTTGAGCCAGCTGTTGACGCTGTTCACGACGCCAGTCATCTACCTCGCGTTTGGTCGCGTCGGCCGGCGCTGGCGGGGCCGGGCGCCGGCTCAGCCTGATGCGGGCGCGGCGCAGGTGCGGCCATGAATCTGTCGCGGCCTTTCGTCGAGCGCCCGATCGCCACCGTGTTGCTGACGATCGGCCTGGCGCTGGCGGGCATTGCCGGCTTCTTCGCGTTGCCGGTGTCGCCGCTGCCGCAGGTCGACTTTCCGGCGATCTCGGTCAGTGCGAGCCTGCCCGGCGGCAGCCCGGAGACGATGGCCTCGAGCGTGGCGACGCCGCTGGAACGGCGCCTGGGCGTGATCGCCGGTGTCAACGAGATGACCTCGTCGAGCAGCACCGGCTCCAGCCGCATCACGCTGCAGTTCGACCTCAACCGAAAGATCGATGGCGCCGCGCGCGAGGTGCAGGCGGCGATCAACGCGGCGCGCGCCGACCTGCCGGCCACCTTGCGCAGCAACCCGACCTACCGCAAGGCCAACCCGTCGGACGCGCCGGTCATCATCCTCGCGATGACCTCGAAGACGCGCAGCCCGGGCCAGGTCTATGACGCGGTGTCGAACATCGTCAGCCAGAAGCTGGCGCAGGTGCAGGGCGTGGGCGATGTCGAGATCGGCGGCGGCTCGCTGCCGGCGGTGCGCGTCGAGCTGCTGCCGTTTGCGCTGAACCGCTTCGGTGTAGCCAGCGCCGACGTGCGCGCCGCGATCCAGTCGTTCAACGCCAACCGGCCGAAGGGCGAGATCGAAGGCGACGGCCGGCGCCTGCAGATCTACACGCCGAACCCGGTGCGCAGCGCCGAAGAATATCGGCGCCTCGTCGTAGCCTGGCGCGATGGCGCGGCGGTGCGGCTGGCCGATGTGGCCGAGGTGAAAGACGGCGTCGAGAACACGCGCACGCTCGGGCTCTTCAACGGCGAGCCCGCGATCGTCGTGCTCGTGACGCGCCAGCCCGGCGCCAACATCATCGAGACGGTCGACGGCGTGCGCGCGCTGCTGCCCGAGCTGCGCGCGCAACTGCCGCAAGACGTGGAGCTGCAGGTCGCCTCCGACAGCACTCACTCGATCCGAGCTTCGCTGCGCGAGATCGAAGCCACCTTGCTGGTGTCGATCGTGCTGGTCGTCGTCGTGGTCGGGCTGTTCCTGCGCAACCTGCGCGCGACGCTGATCCCGGCCGTCGCCACCATCGTGTCGCTGCTCGGCACGTTCGGTGCGATGTATTTCCTTGGCTTCAGCCTGAACAACCTGAGCCTGATGGCGTTGACGGTGGCCACCGGCTTTGTGGTCGATGACGCGATCGTCGTGCTCGAGAACACCAGCCGCCATATCGAGCAGGGCATGGGCCGCATGCAGGCCGCGCTGCTGGGCGCGCGCGAGGTCGGCTTCACGGTGCTGTCGATCAGTCTGTCGCTGGTGGCGGTGTTCATTCCGCTGCTGTTCATGGGCGGGCAGATCGGCCGGCTGTTCCGCGAGTTCGCCGTCACGCTGTCGGCCGCGGTGATGATCTCGCTGGTCGTGTCGCTCACCACCACGCCAATGATGTGCGCCTGGCTGCTCAAGCCCGGGGGCCCGTCGATGGCGCCGGGCCGTTTGTCGCGCCTGGCCGAGCGCGCCTGGCAGCGTGTGCTGCGCGGCTATGCGCACAGCCTCGATTGGGCCCTGGCCAGCAAGGCCTTGGTGATGCTGATCCTGCTCGCGATCGTGGTGCTCAACGTCTATCTGTTCAAGGCGGCGCCGAAGGGCTTCTTTCCGCAGCAAGACAGCGGTCAGCTGAACGGCGGCTTGCGGGCCGACCAGAGCATCTCGTCGCAGGCGATGGGCAGCAAGCTGCGCGAGGTCGTCAACATGATCCGCGCCGACCCGGCCGTCGACACCGTGGTCGGTTTCACCGGCGGCGGCCGCTCGGGCGGCGGCTTCATGTTCGTCAACCTGAAGCCGCTCGGCCGCGGCGAAGGCCAGCGCACCGAAGGCGGCCAGGCCGTGATCGCAAGGCTGCGCCCGCAGCTGGCGCAGGTCACCGGGCTGCAGGTGTTCCTGAACCCGGTGCAAGACCTCCGCATGGGCGGGCGCAGCAGCAACTCGACCTATCAATACGCGTTGAAGAGCGACAGCCTGCAAGACCTGCGGACCTGGGCTACCAAGCTCGCCGGGGAGCTGAAGACACGGCCGGAGCTGACCGACGTCGACACCGACCAGGCCGAGAACGGCGTCGAGACGATGGTGAAGGTCGACCGCGACAGCGCGTCGCGGCTCGGGCTGTCATCGGCCGACATCGACACCGCCCTGTACGACGCCTTCGGCCAGCGCTCGGTGGCGACGATCTATGACGAGCTGAACCAGTACAAGGTGATCATGGAATGGTCGCCGCGCTACACGATGGGGCCGACTGCGCTCAGCGATGTCTATGTAGCGTCGAAGGCCACGCCCAGCACGACCAGCACGGTCAGCACGGTTACGACGCCGGAGACATCGGCCAACCCGGGGTTGCGCGGCGCATCGACCGGCGCGGCGATCAGCACCTCATCGCGCACGATGGTGCCCTTGTCGGCGGTCGCCACCTTCTCTGACAGCGCGACCGCCACGTCGATCAACCACGAAGGCACCGAACTCGCGACCACGGTGTCGTTCAACCTCGCCGAAGGCGTGACGCTCGGCCAGGCGCAGCAGGTGGTGGCGCAGGCGCAGGCCGACATCGCGATGCCGATCAACGTGCGCGGCGGCTTTGCCGGCACCGCGCTCAGCTTCCAGCAATCGCAAGGCCAGCAGTCGCTGCTGATCCTGTCGGCGCTGGTGGTGATCTACATCGTGCTGGGCGTGCTGTATGAAAGCCTGATCCACCCGGTGACGGTGCTGTCGACCTTGCCTTCGGCCGGCGTCGGCGCGGTGCTGGCGCTGCTGATGTTCC
>CAHJWV010000373.1 GCA_903643055.1 Burkholderiales bacterium
CGCCAGCAACGTGATGACAAAAAACCCGCTGCCCGCCAGAGCCGCCTGCGTCATCAACAAGGTGATCTCGCCACCGGCCAACACTCCCATGAAGGCCACGAGCAGCAACGCGATGGCCACCACCGACGCGGTCGCCAGTGCCATTAAGCGTGGCGTCAGCACGCCCGCCATCAGCACCGGCAACACGAGCAGCGCCACGTAGTTCAGGCTGGCCGCCGGCGACAGCAAATGCAGTGCGGTGAAGCAGATGATGTCGACCCCGACGGTGGCAAACCATTGCGGGCTGCGCAGCTTTGCCAGCGCCTGCGGAGCGGCCGGGCGCATCAGGCGTGGCACGGCCCACATCGACAACGAGAGGAACGCGTAGGTCGCGCTGATCGCAATCGTCTCCCACGGCGGGCGCACACCGAAGATCGCTGCAACCGCAATCGCCGCCAGCAACGCAATGCCCAGCGAGGCCCGCGCCGCAATGAAGGCTTGGTAGATGCGCTGAAAAGCCGTCTGGCCTGAGCTGATGACCCGATGGGCCTGGCGCGACATCAGGCGCGAGTCGGACTCGATGCCAGACACCTGCGCCCATGGTGCCTCTGGCGGATCATCTTCGTTGCGCTCGCGCACCGGAAGCTCTTCTTCAACGCTCAGCCGACCGAACCAAGACTCATCGGTGGTTCGCGGCCGACGGGGCCCATTTTTTCGCCGCTCGGCCCGGCGTCGTTCGCTGACGCTACCCGGCAGGTCAGACCCGAGAGCGTCTTCAGAAGGTTTCATGGAGGCGCATGGCTCTTTTCAAAAACGGTGCGGTGAGGCTCACCACAGAAAAATCCACCTCGCCCCGGCAAGGCTTCGCTGCGAGGCAGATGCATGCCGCATTGGGCGCAGGCCACCATCTCTTCGTGGGCCGCAGGCTGCGGCGTTGCACGTTCGGAAGAGGATTTCGGCGCCGGCGAACCCTTGGTTCGCGCCAGCCACAGCACGATCAAAACGATCGCTAAAAGCAGCAGGTACTTCATGAACGGAGCCTGCGAACAAGGCGACTGACGCTCATCGCCAAGACCCGATGTTGAGATGACGCCATCAGTAAGACGTGCCGCGCTGCAAAACCACTTCGAGCACGAAGCGCGATCCGGCGTAGGCCAGCAACAGCAGCACCGAGCCGGCATACAGCCCGCGAATCGCGCGGCGGCCACGCCAACCCAGGGTCTTTCGGCCTGCCAGCAAGGCGGCGAACACGATCCACGACAACACCGAAAACACCGACTTGTGGTCCCAATGCCAGGGGCTGGAAAACCACCAGCCCAGCACCAGCGTGGCCGACAACAGCGCAAAGCCTGCCGCCACGAATTGGAACGTCAATCGCTCCAGGCGCAGCAAAGGCATGCCTGCTTTCGCGGCGGGGCCGCCTTGCAGCTTCAAGCGCATCTGCCGCTCAGCCTTGTCGAGCATCACCGCATGCAACACCGCTGCGCCAAAGAGCCCGTACGACGCCAGGCCCAGCGCCCAATGCAACGGCGCCCAGCTCGACACCGCTTGTGGGCGAAACTCACCCGGGAATACAGCGGCCAGTGCGACTGCGGCCACGCCCAGCCCGGCCAGCGTGCGCCGTACGCCAGGCAGCGGCACCCAGCGGCTTTCGATCGCATAGACCGCAAGCACCAGCCACAAGGTGGCCGACAAGGCCGGCGCAAAACCGAAGCGCGCGCCAGGCAAAGAACTACCGATGCCGGCCATGTCGATCACGATCGCAAGCGCATGTGCGACCCAGCCGGCAAGCAACGCCCTGCGGGGCCAAGAACCGGTTTGTTCTTGAAGCAAAAGCGCTGCGGTGTAAGCCACCAAGGCCAGCGCGCTCGGTACCCACAGAATCCACATGGAAGGCATGCCGGCCGCACAAGAAAACCCGGACGATAAAATCATCGTCACAGTGTACTTTCGGGTGTCCGTCCACGGGCGCCCCATCCCCCAATGGCATCAGCCCTGACCGATCGACTGAGCCGCCTCGTCAAGACGATGCGCGGACAGGCCCGCATCACCGAAAGCAACGTGCAAGACATGCTGCGTGAGGTTCGCATGGCCTTGCTCGAGGCCGACGTGGCCTTGCCGGTCGTGCGCGATTTCATCGCCCGCGTGAAAGAGAAGGCGCTCGGGGCCGAGGTCGTGGGCTCGTTATCACCAGGGCAGGCGCTGGTCGGCATCGTCAACCGCGAACTCGCCGCCACCATGGGCGAAGGTGTGTCTGACATCAACCTGGTCGCCCAGCCGCCCGCGGTGATCTTGATGGCCGGCCTGCAAGGCGCCGGCAAGACCACGACCACCGCGAAGCTGGCCAAGCACCTGATCGAGAAGCGAAAGAAGAAGGTGCTGACGGTCTCGGCCGACGTCTATCGGCCCGCCGCCATCGAGCAGCTGAAGATGGTGACCCATCAGGCGGGTGCCGAATGGTTCCCGTCAACCGCCAGCGACAAGCCGGTCGAAATCGCGCTGGCCGCGCTCGACCATGCACGCCGTCATTACTTCGATGTGCTGCTGGTCGACACCGCCGGCCGGCTAGCGATCGATGAAGCGCTGATGAAGGAGATCGCCGACCTGCATGCGGCGATCAAGCCGATCGAAACCCTCTTCGTCGTCGACGCGATGCAGGGCCAGGACGCGATCAACACCGCCAAGGCCTTCAAGGAAGCGCTGCCGCTGACCGGCATCGTGCTGACCAAGACCGATGGCGACTCCCGCGGCGGCGCCGCGTTGTCGGTACGGCAGATCACAGGCGCGCCGATCAAGTTTGCCGGCGTCAGCGAGAAGATCGACGGCCTGGAAGTTTTTGATGCGCAGCGCCACGCCGGCCGCGTGCTCGGCATGGGCGACATCCTCGCGCTGGTCGAGGAAGTGCAGAAGGGCGTTGACGTTGCCGCGGCCCAGAAGTTGGCCGAGAAACTCAAATCAGGCGATGGTTTTGACCTGAACGATTTCCTCTCCCAGATCACCCAGATGAAAAAGATGGGCGGGCTGGCCGGGCTGATGGACAAGCTGCCGACCCAGATGACCGGCAAGGCCGGCAATCTGGGTCAGGCCGATGTCGACCGGGCTGAGCGCGACGTGCGCCGCATGGAGGGCATCATCAATTCGATGACACCGCTGGAGCGCCGCAAGCCCGAACTGCTGAAGGCCACACGCAAACGACGGATTGCCACGGGCGCAGGTGTACAAGTGCAAGATGTGAACCGATTGCTCAATCAGTTCGACCAGATGCAAGGAATGATGAAGAAAATGAAAGGCGGAGGGCTGATGAAGATGATGAAGCGCATGGGCGGTATGAAGGGCATGGGCGGCCCTGGCGGCCTTCGCTAACAGCCCCTGCCTCGCTCGGCGGGCTCCCGATTGACCTGAAAGGCGGTGACAGCTAAGGTCGCCGCCAGAGAATCAAGAGCAATAAATGGAAATCCAACTGTCTTTGATCATTGTCGTCACCGTGCTGGTCGGCGCCCTGCTTTTCGTTTGGTGGCGACAACGCACTAGCCGGGCCGCAGCTTCATCGAAGCGCAAATCACGTGGCAACGGCAAGGACGGGCTGGACACGCTGATGTCATGGCACCCCCAGGCCACACGCATCCTGACCGTGTCCGAACGCAAGGCTTTTCTGTCACTGCGCAATGGCCTGCCCGAGCACATCATCTTGGCCCAGGTGCCGTTGGCGCGCTTCCTCAAGGTGCCCACACGTCACTCGTATGCCGAGTGGCTGCGCCGCGTGGGCGTGATGTGCGCCGATCTGGTGGTGTGCGACAGCGCGTCTCAGGTCATCGCGGTGGTCGACGTCAGAGCCCCCGAGGTACAGGAAAACGACCGCGCCCGCCAACGCCATGCGCGCATGGACCGTGTATTGAAGGCTGCTGAGATCCCGCTGCATGTGTGGCGTGAAGATGCGCTGCCCAATTCCATCACTGCCCGAAACACCATCCTGAACATGCCGGCCGATACGCCGGTGCCGGGCACCACCGGCAATGTGCCGCCGATGATGACGCAGCCCTTGAATGGCAGGCGCCTGACGCCGAACCGCTATGAAGACGAAGGCGTCGAAATGACGGAAGAGCCGGTGTCATCGACCTGGTTCGATGACATGGACTCTGCGGCAGCGCCGCTGTCACCTGTGCCCCCACCGGTACCTCGCGGCTCCGGGCCGTCGATTCGCTAAAGCAGGCCCAGGTCGCTTGAATGCCGGCTGGGCCGTTGGTCAGGTGGGATGGTTCTCGTTAGATCGCCCGAGCAGGGCGAGCACACATCCCAAGCCCCATACCTTCAAGTGAGCAGAGCCTGCGCAAATTCGCGGGCGTTGAAGGTCTGCAGGTCTTCCAGCTTTTCGCCCACGCCGATGAAATAGACCGGGATCGGCCGTTCGCGCGCAATGCCGGCCAGCACCCCGCCCTTTGCGGTGCCATCGAGTTTGGTGACGATCAAACCTGTGAGCTGCAAGGCATCATCGAACGCCTTGACCTGCGACAACGCGTTCTGGCCAGTATTGCCGTCAACCACCAATAAAACCTCGTGCGGTGCATCTGCCTGGGCCTTGGTGACGACCCGGCGAATCTTCTTCAGCTCATCCATCAAATGGATCTGGGTCGTCAGGCGGCCGGCTGTATCGGCGATCACGACATCGCAACCACGCGCCTTGCCGGCGATCACCGCGTCATAGGTCACCGCCGCCGGGTCGCCGCTTTCCTGGCTGACGATTTCAACGGCCACATTGGCCGTGCCGGTGTCCGCCCGATCCGCCCACACCGCCAACTGTTCGCGTGCAGCGGCGCGGAAAGTATCGGCCGCTGCCAGCAACACCTTCTGCCCGTTGTCGGCCAAGTGTCGCGTGAGCTTGCCGATGCTCGTGGTCTTGCCTGCGCCATTGACGCCCACCACCATCATCACCGTCGGTTCATGCTTGCCGACCTCCAGTGATTTCTCAAGCGGCGCGAGTAGATCGGCCAAGGCATCGGCCAACAAGCCTTTCACCGCAGCCGGGTCGGTGGTGCCCGTCTTCTTCACACGAAGCTTCAGGTCGGCCAGCAGGAACTCGGTGGCTTTGGTCCCGGCATCGGCCATCAATAACGCAGCCTCGAGGTCTTCATAAAGCGCCTCGTCGATCTGCGTGCCGGTGAACACGCGCGCAATGCTGGAGCTTGTCTTGCGAAGCCCACCGCGCAGCTTGTCTATCCAACTGGCACGCGCCGGCGGAGCTGCCACGGGTGCGCTTGCGGGTACGGCCACAGGCAATGCGGCAGGCACGACAGGCACAGCCACAACGGCAACAGGAACAGGAACAGGAACAGGAACAGGAACAGGTGCTGGTGCTGGTGCTGTGTTCAGTCCTTGGCGCAGCCGATCGATCCAGGAGGTGCGCGGAGCTTCTTGAGGGGCAGTGACGGGGGCGACAGGTGCCGCTTCAGGTATGGCAGCAGCGGCAGGCGCAGCCACCTCAGGAACAACCGGTTTTTTCTTGAAGAAGCTGAACATGGATATCCGAGTGACGAACAAAAAAGGACAAGAAAACAATAAACAAAACCGGCTAAGGGATGGCTATAATGCGCGGCTCAGGCGCTTTAGCTCAGTCGGTTAGAGCGACGGAATCATAATCCGCAGGTCCGGGGTTCGAATCCCTGAAGCGCCACCAAACAAATGAAGGGCTTAGCAGCGATGCTAAGCCCTTTGTCTTTGTGGCTGCCCGTGAAGGTGATTGGCCATCAAGCATCGATCATGGATCGGTCGCCTGACGGGCTCGGCACATGAGCCCATGGCCAAACCATTGAGCATGCGGATCGAGCCTGCGCGCTGCAGCGATCCTTCAACCCTCAAGGCCCTCAAGGCACCGGCCGCTGCTTCATCAGCCTGGCCTGCAACAGCACAACCACCAGCAAGAAGACGCCGCGAATCACTGACTGCCAGTACGACGACAAGGTCACCTGGCCGAGGCCGTTCTCGAAGTTGAGCAGATTGAACACCAGGCCCAGCAGCACGGCGCCCAGCATCGTCGTTGCGATCGAGCCGATGCCTCCGCTGAGCAAGGTGCCACCGACCACCACGGCCGAGATCGCGAACAGATCCCAGCCGAGGCCTTCATTCGGTTGACCCGAGCCTTGCGCTGCGAGCAACACGCCGGCCAAGCCCGCCAACGCTCCCGACAAGGCATAGACCAGCACCACGTTGCGGCCGACGTTGAGGCCCATCAACTTGGCGGCTTCTTCACTGCCGCCAATGGCCAGCGTGTGCCGGCCGAAACGCGTGTAGCCATGCAGCACCAGCGCGAGCATAAAGACCACCAGCGCCACCCATAGCGGCACCGGCAGGCCGAGCCAATCGCCTTGGCCGAACTCGGTGAAGCCGCTGTCGTACGAGACG
>CAHJWV010000374.1 GCA_903643055.1 Burkholderiales bacterium
AATGGGCCGTCGTCGAGCGACAGCACATCGAGTTCCTGTTGCGCGAAGTAGCCGATCGACAAGCCCTTGCCTTCGGTCACTTCGCCAGAGATCAGCGGAATCTCTTTCGCGATGGTCTTCACCAGCGTCGACTTGCCCTGGCCGTTGGCGCCGAGGATGCCGATGCGCTGGCCGGCCAGCACCGAGCGGTTGATGTCTTTCACGATGATGTTCGCGCGAGGCGCGCTCTTCGGGGGCGTGCCGTCGGGGGGCAGCATGGCCGCGCCGCCCGGCCGCCCCAAGGCGGGGCCAGCCCCCTCGGGGGGCGTGTCGCCGTATTCGGCGACCGGGGGCGACATGTACCCGCAGCACATCATCGAGAACGCGAGCATCGGGTTCGGCAGGCTTTGTGGCTCGCGGAACTCGAACTGGAAGTCGCTGCTGGTCAGCACCGGGCCGAGTTTTTCCATCCGCGCCAGCGCCTTCACACGGCTTTGCGCCTGTTTGGCCTTGCTGGCCTTGGCCTTGAAGCGGTCGATGAACTTCTGCAAATGCGCCATGCGCTCTTGCTGCTTGGCGAAGCTGGCTTGCGCCTGCATCATCCGCTCGGCACGCATTTCTTCGAAGGCGGTGTAGTTGCCGGTGTAGCGAGTCAGGCGCGTCTCGTCGAGGTGCAGCGTGACCTTGGTGATCGCATCGAGGAATTCGCGGTCATGGCTGATGACGATCATCGTGCCTTCGTACTTCTGCAGCCAGGCTTCGAGCCAGACGAGGGCGTCCAGGTCCAAGTGGTTGGTCGGCTCGTCGAGCAGCATCAGGTCGGCCGGGCACATCAGCGCGCGTGCCAGCTGCAGGCGCATCCGCCAGCCGCCCGAGAAACTATTGACGGGGTCGTCGAGTTGATCGACGCGAAAGCCCAGGCCCATCAGCAGCGCCTGTGCCTTCGGCCGGGCCTCGAAGCCACCGGCCTCGGCGATGTCTTGGTGGGCCTGCGCCATCGCATTGCCATCGTCGGCGTCTTCGGCAGCGACGAGCGCTGCATTGGCCTTCATCAGGCGGGTGTCGCCTTCGAGCACGTAGTCGGTGGCCGCGTCATCGGTCTCCGGCATCGACTGCGCGACCTCGCCGACCAGCCACCGCGGCGGAATCGACACGTCGCCCGCATCGGATTGCAGCCGGTGCGTCAGCAACGCAAACAGCGACGATTTGCCGGCGCCATTGCGGCCGACGAGGCCGATCTTCTCGCCCGGCTGCAAGGTGACGCTGGCGTCTTGCAACACGATCTTGGTGCCGCGGCGCAGCGTGACGTTCTTGATGACAATCATGATGAAATCGATCTACCCATTGGAAAACGAAAGAGACCCCATGAGCCGAGGCCTGACCACGCAACTCCTGCATTCGGACCGCCTGGCCGGCGTTGAGCACGGAGCTACCCACAAACCCATCCACACTTCTGCCGCCTTCGGCTACGAGACGGCTGGCGCACTGGCCGCCGTGTTCCAGGGCGAACGCAGCGGCCACATTTATGCCCGCCAGGGCAACCCGACCAGCCAAGCGCTGGAGCAGAAGGTCACCTTGCTCGAGGGTGGGGTCGGCACGGTGTGCTTTGCCACGGGCATGGCCGCCATCGCTTCGCTGATGATGGCCCTGCTCAAACGCGGTGACCATGTCGTGGCCAGCCAATTTTTGTTCGGCAACACCAGCAGCCTGTTCCAGACGCTGGAGACGCTGGGGTGCGAGGTGAGCCTGGTCGACGCCACCGAAGCCGCTCAAGTGGCTTCGGCGATTTGCCCGGAAACCCGTATTGTCTTCGCAGAAACGATCGCCAACCCGCGCACACAGATCGCGGACCTCGAAGGCATCGGTCGGCTGTGCCGTGAGCGCGACATTCTCTACGTGGTCGACAACACGATGACCACGCCCAGCCTGTTCCGCCCCAGCGCCGTGGGGGCGGGCCTGGTCGTCAATTCGCTGACCAAATCGATCGGCGGCCATGGCAATGCCTTGGGCGGCGCCGTCACCGACACCGGCTTGTTCGACTGGGCCGTCTTCCCCAACATCCACGCGGCCTACAAAAAGGGCCCGCCGAAAGCCTGGGGCTTGCTGCAGGTGCGCAAGAAGGGCCTGCGCGACATCGGCGGCACGATGAGCGCCGAGGCCGCCCACCGCATCGCTACCGGCGCCGAAACACTGGCGTTGCGCCTGGACCGCGCCTGCGACAACGCATTGCGCCTGGCCACCTGGCTCCATGCGCATCCGTTGGTGGAGCGGGTTCATTACCCCGGCCTCGAAGGCCATCCCCAGCATGGGCGCGCGCAACGCTGGTTCCGTGCTTTTGGCGCGTTGATGAGCTTCGAGTTGGAGCCCGGCCATGACACCTTTGCATTCCTTGATGCGCTGGACCTCGTGATCAAGTCCAGCCACCTTGGCGACAACCGGACGCTGGCGATCCCGGTCGCGCAGACCATCTTCTGGGAGATGGGCCTGGAGAAGCGTCAGCGCATGGGCATTGCCGAATCGCTGATCCGCATCTCGGTCGGCATCGAAGATTACGCCGACCTGCAGGCCGATTTCGCGCAGGCGCTGGCCAAGGTCTAACCTGACAGGTGACTGGTGACGGCTAAATGGATGATGGATGATGGATGACGGGCGTCAGGCTTTCACGTCGGCCCAGCGCGCCCACTTCA
The DNA here is from genome assembly GCA_903643055.1 of Burkholderiales bacterium. The sequence continues at coordinate 2,667 of CAHJWV010000374.1, forward strand.
CCAGCGCATCGCGGGTGACCAGCAGCACCTGATCGCCGCCCGCGCTGGTGTCGAGCCAGACCACTTCGAGCTTGCGGAAGGCGTGCTCGAAATGCCGGCGTTCGTTGCCGATCTCCAGCACCAGCACGCCGATCGGGCTGAGGCGGGCCGGCGCGTCTTTGACGATGCGGCGCACCAGGTCCATGCCATCTTCGCCACCGGCCAGCGCCAGCACCGGCTCGTGCTGATATTCCTTCGGCAGCGCGGTCATGCTTTTCGCATTGACGTAAGGCGGATTGCAAATGATCAGGTCGTAGATGCCGGTCAGCTCGTTCAGCAGGTCCGACTGGATCAGCGTGATGCGCTTGCCCAGCTTGTGCTTGTCGACGTTGATGCGGGCCACCGCCAGCGCGTCGTCAGACAGGTCGGCCGCATCGATCACGACTTCCGGATAAGCCATCGCCGCAATCACCGCCAGGCTGCCGTTGCCGGTGCACAGGTCGAGCACGCGCTGGGTTTCATCCGACAGCCAGGTGTCCAGCGTGCCTTCGCCCTCACCATCGGCCAGCAGCTCGGCAATGAACGAACGCGGCACGATGCTGCGTTCGTCGACATAGAACGGCACGTTCTGCAGCCAGGCTTCCTTTGTCAGGTAAGCGGCGGGCGTGCGGGTCTCGATGCGATTGTCGATCAGCGCGCTGGCCTTGGCGGCCTCTTCGTCGTTCAGCTCGCGCTTGGCATGCGCTTCGAGTGCGTCCATCGGCATGCCGAGCGCCCACAGCACCAGCCACGCGGCTTCGTCGAAAGCATTCAAGGTGCCGTGCCCAAACGAAACGCCCGCCTTCTTGAGGCGGGCGCTTTGCGCGGTGATGAAGTCGATCAATGTCATGTGGGCTCCTGAGTCGATGAAGGTGAAATGCCGCGCACCGCGATGGTTTGGCTGGCGCGCTGGGTGATGCGGCCCGGCGCATGGCGCAGGGTCGGGGTGGTCTTCATGTGAGCAGGTTCTCCAGGGTCTTGCGGTAAATGTTTTTCAGCGGCTCGATGCTGGCGACTTCGACATGCTCGTCGATCTGGTGGATCGTGGCGTTCAGCGGGCCGAATTCGACCACCTGCGCGCAGATCCTCGAGATGAAGCGGCCATCGGAGGTGCCGCCGGTGGTCGACAGCTCGGTCTCGCGGCCCGTCTCGTCACGGATCGCGCGCGACAGCCCGTCCACCAGCGCGCCCTGTGGCGTCAGGAACGGTTCGCCACTCAGCGTCCAGCGCAGGTCGTAGCTCAAGACATGCCGGTCGAGCACGGCCAGCACGCGTGCCTTCAGCGTGTCGGGCGTGGCCTCGGTCGAGAAGCGAAAATTGAAATCGACGACCAGCTCGCCGGGGATCACGTTGCTGGCACCGGTGCCGCCGTGGATGTTCGACATCTGCCAGCTGGTCGGCGGGAAGTAGGCGTTGCCACGATCCCATTCGATGCCCGCCAATTCCGCCAGCGCGGGCGCAGCGAGATGGATCGGATTCTTCGCGAGCTGCGGATAGGCGATGTGGCCTTGCACGCCCTTGACGGTGAGCTTGCCCGACAGCGAGCCACGCCGCCCGTTCTTGATCATGTCGCCCAGCGCATGCACCGAGGTCGGCTCGCCGACGATGCAGTAGTCGATCTGCTCGCCACGCGCCTTCAACTCATCGCAGACCTTCACCGTGCCATCGACCGACGGGCCTTCTTCATCGCTCGTGATCAACAGCGCGATGCCGCCACAACGATCGCCATGCGTGGCGACAAACTCTTCGATCGCCACCACCATCGCCGCAATCGAAGTTTTCATGTCGGCCGCGCCACGGCCATAGAGCTTGCCATCGCGATGCGTCGGCACGAACGGGTCGCTGCCCCATTGCGCCAAGGGCCCGGTTGGCACGACATCGGTATGCCCGGCAAACATCAACAACTTGCTGCCGGCTACGCCACGCCGAACCGCCCACAGATTCGTGACCCGAAACTCATCCGGCCCGAACACCAAGGTCTCGCAAGCGAACCCCAGCGGCCGCAAGCGCTGAGCAATCAAAGCCTGGCAATCGCCATCGTCCGGCGTGACCGACCGGCGCGCGATCAACTGTTCAGCAAGTTCAAGCGTGGCAGTCATAGGCGATAAGAGAAATGCAAGCGCGAATCGAAAGGTTCATGCGCCACAAAAAAGCGCAGCCGAAACGATCAGCCTAAAGTATCGCGCGAGCGAAGCGAAGCAATCCAAGCCACTCGCCAGCAAGTTCAAGCGTGGTGGTCATCAAGCGATAAGGGAAAAGCAAGGGCGA
>CAHJWV010000375.1 GCA_903643055.1 Burkholderiales bacterium
ATCTCTCGCTTGTCTCTCGTTATGGCCTCGCGCCGATTGAGGCAGGCTCGGCCTATCTGGAAGGCGCCACCGGACCAGGCCGCGGCGCGCGGCTTCTGATCGACGGCCGGCCCACGAGCATCACTGACAACTCGACCATCCAGGCCAAGCTCGACGAGGTCGACGCCGGGCTCAAAGTGGGCATGGCGGTTATGGAGGACGCGCTCTGCAACTGGCAGAAAAGCCCTCGGCATTTCGTGCACTATCGTGGGTAGCCCTAAACAAGCTTTGGGCCATAGCAAAATCGGACTCGGTCTTAAGGAAGTCCTAGTCGACGAAGGACCGTAGTTGCTCCCAATTCCAGCGCCGCTTCAGAAAGTCGAGTTGGTTCGGCCTAATCATCCTTCGATGCTGCATTTGCCCAACGGTTAGACCGGGCGCGACGTCGCCAGCGACGCTGAACCGGATTACCTTGTCCCTGGTCGGGGGGAGCCGTTTAAAATCTCCTTCCCGATGCTCTGGCACGATCAGTCGCGCAGCGAACTCGTTTGCTTGTCGCTCATGCTCGTCGTGATCCTCCATATCTGCGTCTAGGAAGGTTCTGGCGCCGTGCAGGATGAGATGGGCGAGTTCATGGAATAGAGTGAACCAGAACCGGTCGTCGGAGAGTCCGCGGAAGCTTAGAAGAATCATCGCTTTGTCGTGCGCAACCATGCGACTCGCGCCGGATGCACGACAGCCCTCGGGCGCTCGTTTCGTTACAACGGCGACGCCCGCTTCAGCGCAAAGCGTCCGCAGCTTCGGCAGGAATATTTCTGGGTGCCTGACCATCGAGAGCTTCCGGATCGCCGACAGCCGATCGTGAAGGTTGCCCGCACTCCAAGCCCGCGTGTCGACTAGGTCGGCGCCAAGCTCTCCATTTCGCAGCCACATCAGTACTGCGCCGTCGTCGGACCAGAATGCGTTGGTTGTGCGGAAGAGCGTCTCGGAGCAGATGTAGCCATAGCGCGCGCGCCACGCTGCCATCGTGCCCACATTGAAGAAGGCAAGGCGCCGCCGCACCTCTTCGCGCCGCCGCTCCTCGCTCAGCCGCCCCCTGGGATTCGGGCCGGGAACCTGCAGCGCCATCCAAGCCGCACTCTCCTCGGGATCCGACATTGCGCGATCAAGGGCGCGCTCCAGCGCCTCCTGGTAATTCGCTTGACGCCTTAGCCAGAACGACGACGCGCCGCCTAACGAAGCCGACAAAGTCACTGCGTGACGAAGTTCGATGGCCAACGATCCATCGAGAAGGCTACGCAGCGTCGCCATCCCACCTTCAAGCCGGTCGGCAACGGATTGCGCCGCCACACGCTTACGCACCATCAGCGCACGCATCGAGTCACCGGGCTTGGAGAACCAGTCGGGCGTGAACTCCTGTCCGTCCGTCACGGCACCCTCGATATGGCTAACACCTTCAACCTCGTGACGCTTGCCCAAACGATCCGGCCGCCGGTATCGCGCGAATGGCGCGTCCCAACGACTGCCAGATCCACCTGGTAGTCTGCACCGATCGCCACAGAAAGTGTATCGTCCGTCGCGATGTCGACATCATCGCCCAACAGCTCGATCAACTCATCGACCGTTTCCAGAGAGCGGGCTTCAGACAGAAAAGTCACGAGCGCACCCGCGCTGACGGTGCCGTACGCCTGTTCTGCCATCTCCAGGCTGGCGCAGATATCATGGAGCGGCTGCCCTTCGAACGTAATGTTGATCATGGAGCGTCGCTCCGACAGCCTAGTGGGCAGGCTGGTTCGGCACCGCAAAACCGGGCGCAGTCGCGCGGCGGTGGTCTCATCGTGGCAGCGGCGACCCGTAAGGCTTCGCCCGCTGCTTCGCCTTGATTGCCTCAATGCGCTCCCAATTTCGGGCGAGCTCGACATCACCCGCCTCGTTCATGTTCAGTTCCGTGGCGCTGCAGAGGCTGGCCAGCGTCACCATCACGCCGCCTACCTCTGAAGCGGGATCGCCTTGAGGGCGCCCGAACACGTAGTCGACAAGCGCCAGCGCGTCCTGCCGCGAGCAGCCGTTCGCTTGCGCCAGTTCTAGCGCCTCCTCCAGGAAACGGTGGGTTCGTTCGCTTCGATTTGCCCGCACCTCGGGTGGAAAACAGGCTTCGAGCCACTGTTCAACGCGCTGCTGATACGTATTGATCTCAGAGTTCACGCGCTTCTCACTCGCAACGGCTAGCTTGGAGCGTGCCGACACCTGCGCACCTTATGTGGCCTGCCCAGTTCAGGGAAGCGGGGAACCCAGCGACAGCTCTCAACAGCCGGGTTGATTCGGCTGAAGGGCGGAAATGGAGCGCTTTTAAATGTCTGGTTCCTGGCGGGGTGCCAAAGGTAGCTTGCCACCCAACTCGGCCTCTCTCAAGTTCTGCCGCGAGTTTCTGGTTGCGCGGCAACAGCGGCCAGTCGGCTTGGTGCAGAAATCAAGAATTGGTGCCAATTTGCGATCAAGGCCACAGGCAGTCATGAAGTCATTGAGCATTCATGCCCGTCCGGCTAACCTGCGGCCTATTGAACGATGATCGATGATTGCATGGAGGGGCGAACATGAACTCGATCGGATCGGTGATCGGCAGGGGACTGCTTGTGGCTGGTTTGCTGATACCGGCGGGATCGGCGCTGGCGGCGGGGAGCGATGACGGTTTCGCAGCGTTCTGGACGCAATTCAATGCTGCCGTCGGC